>JBBRZY010000539.1:0-4081 GCA_038252885.1 Anaerolineales bacterium
CACGCTCTACTACGAGTTCCGCCCGGCCGAGGAGATCGCCCAAGACGGCCCATGGGACGCCGAGTGGGTCGAGCGCCGGCAGCGGCTGATCGGCCTCGGTCTACGCCACCACCAGGGGGCCTTCGCAGCCGCCGCGCAGTACGACTGGCGCATCAGCCCCGACCTGCGCCCCACCCCGCTGCCCAACGAGGCTGAGGAGCTGCGCATCGTGCACGGCTCCCACATGGCCGGCAGCTATTGCAGCGCCGGCGACGCCGGCCGCGTGACCAAGGGCCAGTAAGCCGGCCCGACCCTGAACAACCAAAACACCGCCCGGCCGATTGGCCGGGCGGTGTTGGTTTAAGCAGCGTCCGATGGGCGCTAGGCGGCTGGCGCGGCTAGCTCGGCCGAGGCGCGCTCGTAGCGCAGCAGCACCACGCCCAAGCCGTAGGTCTTCGACTCGGTCAGCTTGAGCTTGGCCTGGCTGCCGTCCTGGAACAGCCGCTTGCCCTCACCCAGCACCACCGGGTAAGTCAGCAGCCGGTACTCATCCACCAGGTCGTGCGCCATGAGCGTGGCCACCAGCGTCATGCTGCCGGCCACCAGGATGTCGCCGTCGACCGTCTCTTTGAGCTTGGCGATCTCGGCCGGCACGTTGCTGGCGATGATGGTCGAGTTCTGCCAGTCGGCTTTTTGCAGCGTGGTCGAGACGACATACTTGGGCAGGCTGTTCATCCGGTCGGCAAAACCCAGCTCGTCCTTCTCGTTGGGCCAGGCCGCCGCAAAGCCCTCGTAGGTAATGCGGCCGAGCAGTTGCGCGCCGGTGGCGAGCAACTCATCCAGCTTGAACTTCCACAGCTCGTCCGTGCCATACGGGAACGACCACAGCTGCGGATCGCCGACGACGCCGTCCAGCGACATAAATTGGGTCACAACGACTTTGCCCATCTCACATCTCCTGTCGGTTGGCTAGGAAAAACGGTTAGTTGTCGATGTAAGCGACGGTCAAGAGCATACCGCGCCACGCGCCGCGGGTCTTGAACAAAAACGACACCTAGCCGGAGGCCGGGGGGCGGGCGATTTGGGCCGGGGTTTCGCCCAGGAAACGCTTGACCGACCGGGTGAGGTGAGGTTGGTCGGCATAGCCGGCCTGGGCGACCACATCCAGAATGGGCAGGCCGGCCTGGAGCAGCGCCTGGGCCTGATGGGCGCGTTCGATCTGCAGCACCGCGCCGTGGGTCAGCCCGGTGGCGCGCACGAAGCGCCGCTGCACCGAGCGCAGGCTCAGGGTGGGCAGGCGGCCTTGCAGGGCGGCGGGCACCAGCGGCTCGGGCACCAGCAGGTCTTGACGCGCCAGGCGGGCGAGGAAGGTGTCGGCGTTGTCGAAGGTGGGGAACTGCCAGGCGGCGCCGTTGAGCCAGAACGAGTCGGCCCCGGCCGCGGGCAGGTTGATGGCTTGATCCACCAGGCGGCCCGCGGGCAACGGCGGCAGCACAACGCCGAGCTTAAATTGAAGGCCGAAGAACTCGGCGTCGGGCGGGATGAGGGCCAGGGTGGCGCGCGTTTCAGGGCCGCGCACGGTCAGCGTAGCGCGCCCCTGGTAGCGCATGATGACCATTTCCCAATGCACCACGGCGCGCGAGATAAACGCCTCGGCCGGGGCGCTGACCGTGCGCCACACCAACTCGACCGTCGGCGCGTCGGACGGGCGCACCTCCAGGTTAAAGGTCAGTTGTTCGTTCTTGGGCATCAGGCGAGAGTCTTACCATGGCGGCGCGGATCGCACAATCCTGCGCTGGGCAAGCGAATAAAAACGGCCCCCTTCCGCCGTGACGCACGGAAGGGGGCCGGCGATTGAGAGCCTAGGCGTGCTGCTCTTCGCCCAGCTTCGCGGCGGGGCGGGCCACCTTGCCCTTGTCGGTGGCGGCGGCCAGCGCAGTCGACTCGGCGGCGCTGCGCGACATCTCTTCCACCGTCTGCTGGTGGATGCGCACCGCGCCCTTCGAGTCGCTCAGCTTAACGCGTGTGCCCGTGCGCTCGGCCTCGGCCAGGCGCTCGGCGGCCAGCGCCGGCTCGGCGCCGTACTGCGGCAGCCAGGGGCCAAGGGCCACCAGCATGTCGTCGGTGAGCTGCCAGATTTCCTCGGTGGTGCACACGGCCGCCGTCAGCGGGTCGTGCAGCATGGCCTGCTTCAGCAGCGTCACGTCGCCGGCCACGGCCGCTTCCATCGCCATTTCTTGCACGCGGATGCTGGCGGCGCAGGTGGCGGCGCAGGCCAGCGGCAGGTCGCCCACCACGGGCATGTTGATGCCGGTGCGGTCGACGTAGCCGGGGATCTCGATCACGCAGCCGTTGGGCAGGTTGGTGATGTGGTTCTGATTGACGATGTTGAAGTGGCCGCGATAGGGCCGGCCGGTCTCCAGCCCTTCGATGATAAAGCTGCCGTGCTCTTCGCTGCGGTTGTGCGGGCCGAACACCGGCGGCTCGGCCGCCATCCAATTCGGGAAGTCGTACTCGAACCAGTTGCGGGCCTCGGAGATGACGCGCAGGTAGCCGCCGGTCTCGCCGTGAATCCAGTCGGAGGTGTCGATCCAACTGGGGATGTCGTCCACGCGCTTGCGGTACCAGGGCACGTACTCGCTCAGGTGGCCGTTGCTCTCGGTGCTGTAGTAGCCGAAGCGCTTGAGCACATCTAGTCGCACCTTCTCGGTGCGCCGGAAGTCTTCGACCCCCGACAGCAGTTCGTACATGCGCGGGATGATGTCGAGGCCGCGCCAGAGGGCCTGGATGCACCAGGTCTGGTGGTTGATGCCGGCGAAGCTGGCGTCGACTTCGCGGCGATGGACCGTCTCGTCTGGCCCGATTTGGCCGGTGGCGCGCGCCCACTGCTCGACGGCGCGGGCGATCTGGTGGTGGGCGGCCTGCACACCGTGGCACAGGCCAATGGTGGTGACGCCGCCGTACTTGTTGCAGGCCCAGGTGTTCATGGCCATGGGGTTGGCGTAGTTGATGAACAGCGCGTCCGGCTTGGCCAACTCGCGGATGTCGTGGCAAAAGTCGAGCAGGGCCGGGATGGTGCGCTGGGCGTACATGATGCCGCCGGCGCACAGCGTATCGCCCACGCACTGGTCGACGCCATACTTGAGCGGCACGTCAATGTCGTGCTGAAAGGCCTCCAGCCCGCCCTGGCGGATCATGCAGATCACGTAGTCGGCGTCGGCGATCACGGCCCGCCGGTCGGTGGTGGATTGGATGGTGGCCGGCAGCTTGTTGGCCTGGATGTCGCGCCGGGCGAGCTGCGTGACCATATCCAGGTTGCGTTCGGAGATATCGGTGAAGGCGAAGGTGGTGTCGGCAAATTCCGGCACGGCCAGCATGTCGCCCATCAGACGGCGCGTGAAGCCAATCGACCCCGCGCCGATCATCGCGATCTTAAGTGCCATGGTGTCTGTTCTCCGCAAAAAATGTGGGTGTGCGTTATGCGCCGGGACTCTACCACAGCCGAGGCCGGCTGCGAAGTTACCGTGGGCTTACGAGTGCGCGGGGGGCAGGTTAGTCTGAGGAATGCGCCGCCCGGAGGCGTTGCAAAGCTGGCCCAGTTAGAAGCTGAACGGTCTGCTGCGGACCATCCAATAGCAGCGGCAAACGGTTTAGAAAATTGCGGCCCAAGACAAACTCAGTCTCGTTTTCATCAGCGACGACCTCTACACTGGGAAAACGGTCGGCGCCAACCACAATGTCAACGAGATATATGACAACATTACGCGGTTCTCCCCACGCCAAACGCAGTCGAGTTTCATACTGGGAGGTCGCGCCTAGCGAAATCAGAATCGATTTGGGCACCAAGGTCCCGTCAGCGCCCGTATCAATTAATACGCTATATGGCCCAACCGTGTGGGTTGCCTCCGGGCTAGCCAACTCAATTTCGAGGACCGGGGCCGGCGGCCGAAAAGCTGGACTGTAAGAGCGCGTCTGAAAAGTCGGACTAGCGGAAACGGCAAAGGTCGGGCAAGCTTGCGGGATGACCAAATCCAAGCAAACTTACCCGACCGATCTGAATGATACCCAATGGCAGGTGATTGCGCCAGAGTTGCCAGCGGCC
>JBBRZY010000540.1:0-4079 GCA_038252885.1 Anaerolineales bacterium
TGGGGCGGAGGGGATATGCGGCGGCGCCCACTTAACAATGATGGAACGCGGCCCGGACAAAGTCTGACCCTGGACCCGCCAAACGTAATTGAGGAAACCACCCGTCAATGGCTGCGGCGGTTCGGCCAGGGCGAAATGGGGAAACTGTTCCAACACGGCGGCGCGCGCGAAATCTGGGAAGCTGTTGTCCACGAGTAATATCCTGGGCTCGTATCACGACGAGCGATGACTGGTTATATGTTCGATGGCGTTCGCCGGCCGTTCCTTACCTCTGGGTGGTAGGCCCGGGTTCCGGAGAGCGCCGCCCATGCCCCCGGCCAAAACTAGGCCGCGCCATCACTATGCGTTTCGGCGCCCGCCCCACAATGCCAGCGGATTCTGCTGGGATCGCAACCCCGTTTCTGGCCGCGAGGCAATACCCGGCTGGGGTCAATCTGACGTTTCTACTGCCGCCGAGCCAAGCGATAGAGGCCCAGACTGACGGTAAACATGGCCGCCGAAAGCAGCAATGACCACGGGTCTAGGGCAAGACTCTGGCTCGCGAACCCACCCGGCAGAGAAGCGCCCAGCAGGCCAAAGGAGATCGTGCCCGGCACACTCCCGATGACGGTCGCGAGCATGAACCAGCGCAGATCAATCAGCAAAAAGCCCGAGAAGTAGCTGACCAGGTCGTAGGGCACGAACAGGAAGCGCAGCACCAACGTGGTTTGAAAGCTATTGCGCCGCAGCCGGTCGGCATATTTGCCGATCACCCCCAGCCGTTCCAGGTTGGGCAAGAAACTGCTGCCAAAGAAGCGCCCAATGCCGAACGCGACCAAGGTGGATAAGTTGCTGGCAAACAAAGCGTAGCTAATGCCGCGCACGGGGCCGTACAAATAGGCAGCGGCCATCGTAAATAGCGTGGCGGGGAACAAGAAGACCGGCCGAATCATGTAGGCCATCACGTAAATCGGAAAGCCATAGGGGCTGACCGAAACATAATTGATCAACGCCTGCATCGCTTGCAGCGGGGCCAGCCCATTGGCGCTGGTGTACCACCAGTAGCCGGCCAACAACAGCAACCAGGCCACCAGTGTCACCGTTTTGCTGATGACGCGGAGGCGGCGCGCGACGGGCGGTCTCACGGGTTCATCCACAGGCGGTGGCAACCGAAAATCTAACTGGGAACATCATGGCCGAGGCAACCGCGGACAGACTCCAGCGGCTGTGCAGACCAGGAGCGCCGCCCAGCTGAATAGGGATAACCGCCGATGTGGTCTGGGCTATTTCAATTTTCTGAAGGAAGCCATTGGACGGGGCCAAACTAGGCGGCATGCTCTACTCCTATTAGTCATAGACGCCGCTGGGGCAGCAATTATTACCTGGCAAAAGGAACCCGCCCAGATTAATGGCCGGGCTTAACCACGCGGGGGTCGAAGAGGCTCAAACGCGAGGCGAGTGACACCCCTATTCAGCGCAACAGGATAACTGGCCGGGATCCCTGAAACGCGAGATGGCGACGGTCTTCAGGGCTTCGGCCATCGTGGGGTAGACGTGCAGCAGATCGATGAAGTCGTGGATTGACGCGCCCATGCACAAGACCATGGCGGCTTCGTGAGTGACTGCCACCCGGCAGACTGTCGCCCAATGGCCCCCACCGGCGGAGCTGCGTTCGACCAACCGCACTGCGCGCCCGTCGCACTCATCAGGGATGCAGACGGGCGGCCAGCCAACGCCAATCGCGCTCACTCAGGGGTGGTATACCCGCGTGTCGGGCCGAAAGGCCGCCCAGGAAAACCAAAAGTGATTGATGGCGACCACCGGCGTCAATGTGCAGCCAACGAGCGGCCCCGCAATGGCCTGCCCCAGCCCATTCCATGTGCTGCCGGTCTCAGCGTCCACGATCTGTCCTTCACTGAGCGTGAAGGTGAGCCACTGACCGTCGAGTTCGCGTTCGAAAACACCGACCGACCCGACCTCCCGGCCGCCGGCCACACTAGCGGCGTCCAGCGCGGAAGCAGTCCCCGGCGTCCAAAACAGGGCCAGCGCCAACCCGCCCACAGTGTCATTCGCCACCCCGACTTGCTGCAGGACATCGTACGGGTAGGCCACGGCTTCGCCCGCCTGGTCCACGGTAATCACCCGCGCCACCGCCGGGAGTGTGTCGGGCGGAAGGGGGCCGTCATACAGGAAAGGCGGCCGGTTGATGTCGTCGTAGCCGGGGTAGGGGTTGCGGCCGTAGTCTCGGAGCAGGCCAGTCTCACGCGACAGGACCAGCCCATTCGGGTAAGCCATCTTGAAGGTCGACCAACTGATGAGGCTGGCCGGATAGTACGTTAGCTGTTCGCCAGTGAACTGGCCGGCCACGGCCTCCCCGGTCGCCTGCTGCCACCACGTTTCCGTCTGCCGGTCATACATGATCAGGTTACTGAAGCGCAGCCGGCCGGTCGTGCCAAAATCCAATGTCTGGCCGGCCATGCTGCGCTCAAAGGCAATCGCCGTATTGCATAACGGACAGAACGTGACGACGAGGGGCTGGCCGCCCACCTCGGCATTGGCAATCTCATGCCAGATCAATATCTGGATCGGGAAGGCCCGGGCGTCATCGCCCACCTGAACCAAGATGACCGGCTCGGCCGGCCGGAGCCAGGCATCGGCCGCGCTCACACTCACGTATTGGGGCGCATCAAGCGCCGGTATGCCGTCTTTGGGTGGGCCGCCTGAAAGGATGTCGGCATACGGCACCGAGTGGCGGCTAAAGTCGGTCGTAAATTCCCGCGTGGCGCCGGCCGGGGGCGGCTCGTCGGGCGACAATAGGAGTGCAGCCCCGACGGCGGCCGTGGCCGCCGTCGGCTGGGGCTCAGTTGGCAAGGACGGCACAGCGGCCCGACAGCCGACAAGCAGGCCGCTGACCAGGAAGATGAATACGATCCGTTTCATACACGCACCTCTCCAAGTTGGCGGGCCAGCCCACGATCCCCAGCGCGCCGGCGGGTCTCGCCGAGCGGCAGTCGGAAGTGGCGCGGCCGAACACAACAACTGCCGGCGTCAACAACGGCCGTGGGTCAAGAAATGGCCGGCTTAGGCCGGTCAACTAGCCGCCTGCGGGCCAGCCCGCATCGCGTGGGCGACCACCGCCAACAGGTTAGCCGGGTCGTCAACGATCCACTCCGGCGCCAACTGCTGTTGGGCATGCAGCCGTTCGCGCGTGAGGGGCGTGCTGACCGCCACAACGCGCATGCCGGCCGCCAGCGCCGCTTGCACCCCAGCCGGAGAGTCCTCAATGACCAGGCACGCCTGCGGCGCCTCACCCAACAGACGCGCGGCCAGCCGATAGATCTCCGGGTCGGGTTTCGGCTGGTCAACGTCCTCGCGCGATAAGATCAGGTCGAATTCGTTAGTCAATTCGACAGCCTGGAGTACCCGCATGACCTGTTCGCAATACGACATGCTGGCCAACGCCGTGCGACAGTGCGTCTGGCGCGCCAGACGCAGCAGAGCCACGTTGTGCGGCCACTGATTGGCGCGTAGCAGCTCGGTATCCGCCAACAGGGCGGCATAGGCTTCCAGCCGCATGCGGGCCAAAACCTGCCACGGATATTGCGCCTGCCATTCCGCCAGCCGAGGCTGGGTCGCCGGGGCCAGTCCAAAGGCCGCCACCAGCGCCGCCGAAACTTCTTCGCGCGATCGGCCCACGACTCCTTTGTAAACCTCGAGCACCTGTTCATCGGCTACGGGGGTCAGGCTCAGGCGCTGAACGGCCGTGGCATACGACCAAGCCTTCAGGCGTTCGGTCTGTACCAGCGTGCCATCCAGGTCAAAGATCATGGCCCGCACTTGCTCCGGCTGGCTTGGCTCATTGGTCATCAGGCCCTTCCTTTCAAGACAAGCTGGCTTCCGGCGAATCGATGGTGAGCAGGCTGTTGAAGCCGCCATGTCCGTCGGGGCCCGTGCGCGGGTTGTTCGGATCTTCCAGCCAATGCGTGTCATTGACCAGAAACTTGTATAGATAGCGGCCAGCCGGTAAGGGCGGCAACTCGATGTACCAGACGCCCGGCTCAATCTGCGCCGCGGTTCGCGGCGCCCGCCAGCCGTCCCAA
>JBBRZY010000541.1:0-4073 GCA_038252885.1 Anaerolineales bacterium
GGACCGGTCGGCCCGGGCCGCGCCGGCGACGGCCTCGGCCACCTCGCGCCGGAAGCCCCAAAAGATGGAGAGCCGCCGGTAGAGCGTCCGCTCGCGCTCGCTCAGCCGCTGCCAGGCGTAGTCGAACACGGCCCGCAGACTGCGATGGCGTTCGGGCAGGTCACGCTGGGTGGTGGTCAGGAAGTTGAGATTGGTTTCGATCTCGCGCGCAATCTCGGGCGGCGAGATGGTGCGCACCCAGGCCGCCGCCAACTCTAGGCCCAGCGGCACGCCGCCCACCAGCCGGCAGATGTGCAGCACGGCCGGCAGGTGCTCGTGTGTGAGCGCAAAACCGGCTTCGACACGGCGGGCGCTTTCGAGGAAGAGCTGCACCGCGCCGTAGGCCAACGGCTCTGGCCCGGCGTCGTCGCCCACCGGATAGGGCAAGCCCTCGACTTCAAACAGCCACTCGCCCTGCAAGTTGAGCCGTTCTTGCGAGGTGACCAGGAATTTTACGCCCGGCGCGGTTTGCAAAAGCTCGGCCACCAAGTCGGCCGCCGCCAACAGGTGCTCGAAGTTGTCAAGCAGCAGCAGCACGCGCCGGTCACGCAGGTGGCCGACCAACTGCCCGCGCACATCGTCGCCGCCATAGAACGTGAAGCGCAACGCATCGGCGATGGCCGACACGACCAACTCGGGCGCGCTGACCGGCGAGAGCGAAACGAAGAATACGCCGTCGGGGAATGCGGCTTCTGGCTCGGCCGCGGCCTGGAGGGCGGCTTGCAGCGCCAGCCGGGTTTTGCCAATGCCGCCCGGCCCGCTGAGCGTGAGCAGCCGGCAGACCGGGTTGTGCAGCCGCGCCTTCAGGTCGGCCACCTCGCGCACGCGGCCGACGAACTTGGTGGTGGGCGCCGGCAGGTTGCCGGGCGGCCGGCTGGCCGGCTTGGCCGGCGGCGGTGTGGGCGTCACCGGCGCGGCAGGAGCAGCTTCAACCGGCGACTGGCCGGGGCGGCGCAAGCGCTCGTACAGCGCGCGGGTCTGGTCGGACGGCTCGACGCCTAGGTCGCGGGCGAGCGCCTCGCGGCAGCGCTGGTAGCTTAACGCCAGGCTCGCCCCGTCGCCCAAGCCGCTGTGCGCCAGCATCAGGGCGCGGTAGGCGCGCTCGGGGGCCTGCCCAAGGGCGATCCAATGCTCGGCTTGCGCCAGCACCTCCGGCCAGCGCGCGGCGTCTACCAGCCGGTCGAGCAGCACCTGCATCTGGCGTTCGAAGACCGTGTGCAGCCGCTCGCGCTCCAGCCCTACCCAGTCGGCATAGAAACCCGGCAGCAACTCGCCGCGATACAGGCCAACCGCCTCGATCAAGTCGTCGAACGGCATGTCGGCGGCGGGGGCGCGTTCGAGCGCGGCGCTGTCGAGCCAGTACGGCGCGGCGGCATCGAACGTCAGCGTGAAGTTGTCGGCGATCAGGTAGTCGGGTCCGCCGGCCAGCCCGCGCCGCAGCCGCCAGAGGGCGTGGCGCAGGTTGCTGCGGGCGTTGGTTTCGCTGGCGTCGGGCCAGAGCAGGCCGGCCAGCTTTTCGCGCCGGTGCGGGGTGCCGGCGTTGAGCAGGAGGTAGGCCAACAGCGCCTGGGCCGGGCGCGAGGGCAGCGCCACGGTCGCGCCATTGAGGCGCACGTCAAATTGGCCTAACAGCCGCACTTGCAGCATCTCGGCTCCGTCTGGTGCTTGGCCCTGGCGGCGCATCAACCGGCCTGACAAACCGGCCCCCGGCCGGTGTTTAGCGCGACGTGCTCCGCCGGCTCACTCCACAATCGTGATCGTCACGCTGAAGTCGTTGTTGGTGAGGGTGCAGGTGCCCACCTGCGCGCCTTGGAAGCTCACGCCGTAGAGACCAGTTTCAATGTCGTAGATCCCGGTGGTGCCGGCCACCTCTTTGATCACATTGTCCGGTGTGCAGGTGAACTTGCCCTTGGGGTAGCTATCGGAGTTAAGAAATACCGAAAAGTACCCAGCGACCGAATATGTGAAGGCGCTGCCATTGTCTTTAATGCTCAGCCGAATCGAGGAACTGGCGGTGGGGTTCGGCTCGACGGTCGCCGCCGGCTGGCTACAGGCTGCGACCACCATCACAGCTAAAATGGCGGACAAACGTACACAAAAACGCCCGAATGCACCCATCCCGGCCTCCTTGGTTGCGAACCTGGTCGCGGTCCGCGCTTGACCTGCCGAATATTGTAAAAACCGGCCCAGACTCCACATCTGGCCGGCGGAGTGAGTATAGCAGACGCCCACTCGTGCTACAAGCGAGCCCTGGTTGAATGCCCAATATCGGCAGCAACTCGGCCGATAGGGCCGGTGTAGTACCCGCAAAACCACCTACGTGGCCAGAAAACACGCCTAATAAACGCCAGCCGGCACAGCCCCCACACGCGGGCGGCGTATGCTGTGCACAGTCAACCAAGGAAATGGCCGAAAGGTTCGGCCGACCTAGACCACCGACCGGAGGTCACCATGAACAACTTACGCCACCTCGATCATCTGGCTGATATGGCGATGGAACACCAAGCGGAACTGCTGCGGCTGTCACAAGTTGGCGGCCCCCGCCAACCGTCGCTCAACCGCCTCCGCGCCGGCCTGTTCATGCTCGTGATTCTGGCCGTGCCGGTGGCCTTCATCTTCGTGCGCGCGTGGTAGCGACCGGCGCGCGCCCGGCGGCATACGGGATGCTGCCGGACGCTCAACGCCGCTGCGCCCACTGGCGTGGTCGGTGACCTGGCAGTCACCGGCCCCTCCTCTAAAGCCTGTCCTGGCAGGGATGCCCAGGGCAGGCTTTTTTGTTGCCCCACGGACGCCGCCGTTGAAACAAGAGTGGGCCGGTCCGCACCGCGCACTGGCCCACTCCCCGCAATTCACCGCGTTGTCGCGGAACCCCTATTCGCCGTCATCCTCGTCCGCGTCGTCGTCCCCCTCCATCTCCGCGCCGCCGTCGTCCTGCGGGCCGCTCATCAGCTTGGCCGCCCGGTCGCCGATGGGGTCATCCTCGCCGCGCACAAACACCTCACGCGTTTTGCCGCCGGTCTGCTCGCGGCCCACTATGCCCATCTCGCGCAGCTCATCCATCAGGCGGGCGGCGCGCGGGTAGCCTAGCCGCATCTTGCGCTGCAAGAGCGAGGCGCTGGCCGTGCCATACTTTTTAACGATGGCGATGGCCTGTTCAATCTGGCCGTCCTTGTCTTCCACCACCGCCTCGCGCGCCAGCATGGCCTCCCACGGGGCCTGCCCGGCCGGCAGCGCATCGGGCGCAGCGTGCTCGTCTGTGCTCGGTTCGAGCGCCAGCAGGTCTTCCTCCGGCTCCGGCGCGTTCTGGTCGGTCTGTTCCTTCCAGAAGTTCACGATCCGGTCAATCTCGCGGTCGCTGACGTAGCACCCCTGCACGCGCACCGGGGCGGCGGCTTCCGGCGTCAGGAAGAGCATGTCACCCTTCCCCAGCAGCGACTCGGCGCCGGGGGTGTCGAGGATCACGCGCGAGTCAATCAGCGAGGTCACCGCAAACGAAATGCGCGCCGGGAAGTTGGCCTTGATCAGGCCAGTGACAATGTCGGTGCTCGGGCGCTGAGTGGCCACCACCATGTGGATGCCGGTGGCGCGGGCCATCTGCGCCAGCCGCACGACGGTGCGCTCGGTCTCGTCGGGGGCGCGCATCATCAGGTCGGCCAACTCGTCAATCAGCACTACCAAATGCGGCAGGCGCTCGCTGTTGCCCTTCTTGGCCGTCTTGCTAACGTAGTTGTCGAGATTGCGCGCGCCGACCGTCTCAAACAGTTTGTAGCGCCGGTCCATCTCGCGCGTCACCCAGCGCAGCACGCCGGTGATGCGGTCCAGGTCCGTTTCCACCTTGCCGAACAAGTGCGGCAAGCCATTGAACCGCACCAACTCGACCATCTTGGGGTCGATCAGCACCAGCCGCAAGTCTTCGGGCGTGTTGTTGGTCACCAGACAGGTCACGATGGCCGAGATCAGCACGCTCTTGCCTGAGCCGGTCGTCCCAGCGATGAGCAAGTGCGGCATCTTCACCAGATCGGCTGCAATCGCCC
>JBBRZY010000542.1:0-4072 GCA_038252885.1 Anaerolineales bacterium
CGCCGCCAGCGTGACCAGCCCGACAAATATCACGGTCATGGCAGCCAGCACGGCCCAGCCCTGGCGCTGGTCGCCCACCATGCGCCCGAACGTGAAGCATAAGGCCACGGGAATGAGCAGGATCGCCAGCAGCTCGATGAAGTTGGACAGAGGCGTAGGGTTTTCAAACGGATGGGCCGAGTTGGCCCCAAAGAAGCCGCCGCCGTTGGTGCCGAGCTGCTTGATGGCGATTTGCGAGGCCGCCGGGCCGAGCGGCAGCACTTGTGTTTCGGCCCCGCCGGTTTGCAGCAGCGGCACGCTGACGGCCGGGCGCAGGCTTTGCACTACGCCCTGCGACACCAGCGCCAGCGCCACCACCAGCGCCAGCGGCAGCAAGATGTAGAGTGTGCTGCGCACTAGATCGACCCAGAAGTTGCCGACTGTGTGCGCCCCCTGGCGGGCCAGGCCGCGCATGAGGGCGGCCAGCGCGGCCATGCCCGTGGCGGCCGAGGCGAAGTTCTGCACGGTCAGGCCGGCCATCTGCGTCAGGTAGCTCAGGGTGACTTCGCCGCTGTAGCTCTGCCAGTTGGTGTTGGTGGCGAAGCTGACGGCCGTGTTCCAGGCCAGGTCGGCCGGCACAGCGCCCATGGCCTGCGGGTTGAGCGGCAGCAGCCCTTGCAGCCGCTGGAGGGCGTAGACGGCCAGCAGCCCCAGACCATTGAAGATGAGCAGCGCGGCGGCATAGGTGCGCCAGCCCATCTCGACCTGCGGGGCCACGCCGGCCACGCGGTAGAGCAGGCGCTCGACCGGCGCAATCAGCGGCGTGAGGAGCGTGCCGTGGCCCTGGTAGACCTGGGCCATGTAGCGACCCAGCGGCCAGGCCAACGCCAGCAAGACCACGCCGTATAACAGCAATTGAAACCAACTCGCAGGCATCATCCGAACCACTCCGGTTTGAGCAGGGCCAGGCCCAGGTAGATCAACAGGCCGAAGGCCAAAATCCCGGCCACCACATACAGCGCACTCATTCAGACCTCTCTATCAATCGGTCGCACAGTACGAGCAAGGCCCAGGTGGCCGCGCCCGTCAGCAGCGTCAGGCCCAGCACAATCAGATCCACAGCGTCACCTCCTAGGGTCGGCTTACGGTTCGATTAAAGGCCGATTGCCATCAAGGGAGTGGCAAGAAGGCGGGCGGGGGTGTCACAAAAGTGTCAAGGCGCGGGGCGCGAGGCGCGTCTTGACAAGTTCTTGACATGCCTGCCCCGCTTCTTTACGCCGGCCTTATGCCGGGAGCCTACAGTGGGGGTATGGCAACCACACTGCTCACTCACCCCCCCGCCGCGCGCCTGCTGGTGCTAGTGCCCGACGGTGAATTGCCGATCGTGGACTTGGCGCAACACATTTGGGCGCTGGCGGCCGCGGCCGGGTCGGCGGTGCTGCTGGTGGGGCTGGCCGACGGCCCCGAGCGCGAGGCGCACACGCGCCGCACACTGGCCGAGCTGCAAAGCCACACCCAGTTTGACCCGGTGCCGGTGAGCATACGCGTGGCATGCGTGCCGGATTGGGTGACGGCCGTGAAGCATCTGCGGCGGCCGGGCGATCAGGTGGTGGTGTTTGCCGAGCAGGAGGCGCCGGCCGGCGTGTGGGGCTGGCGGCGGCAGCCTCTGGCGCAGGCGCTGGAGACGCAGCTGCGCGTGCCGGCGTATGTGGTGACTGATGTGGCACTGCCGGCCGCCCCCCGCCCCAGCCGGTGGGTGGCCGCCGCTCGCTGGGCGCTCAGCCTGGTGGTGATTGCGGTGTTCTTTGGGGTGCAGGCCGCGGTGCAGTCGGCCATGCCCGGCGGCACCGGGAGCCTGGTGTTGGTCCTATTAGTCATTATCGAGTTCGGTCTTTTGAGCCGCCTACAACATGGGCGAATGTGAGCGTGACAGCAACCTATGGCAACGATTGAAAGCAAGCAGAACAGCGCCGCGAGCAACCCGCCCGGCGTGAACGGCCCTGGGCCCGATGAATTTCTGCCGCGCCGCACCTGGCGCACATGGCTCATCGGCCGGCCGCTGGCGACGGCCGACGCCCCGCACCAGACCATCGGCAAGGCGGTGGGGCTGGCGGTGTTCGCGTCGGATGCGCTGTCGTCGACGGCGTATGCCACGCAGGAGATCCTCATCATCCTGGCGGCGGCGGGCGCGGCGGCGCTGGGGCTGTCGTTCCCAATTGCCTTGGCGATTGTGGGACTGATGGTGGTGGTCACCATCTCATATGAACAGACCATCCACGCTTACCCCGGCGGCGGCGGCGCTTACATTGTGGCGCGCGACAACCTGGGCGAGCTGCCGGCGCAGACCGCCGGGGCCGCGCTGCTGACCGACTACATCCTCACGGTGGCGGTGTCGGTATCGTCGGGCGTGGCGCAGCTGGTGTCGGCGGTGCCGGCCTGGGCGCCGGGGCGCGTGCCGATTGCGGTGGGGCTGGTGCTGTTCGTCATGCTGGTGAATCTGCGCGGGGTGAAGGAGTCGGGCGTGGCGTTTTCCGTGCCGACCTACTTTTTCTTGGCGATGCTGGTGCTGACGGTGGGCATTGGGCTGGTGCGCGTGGCGCTGGGCACGCTGGGGGTGGTGGCCGCGCCGCCGCCGATGGAGTTTCACGGCGAGGTGACGGTGGTGAGCCTGTTCCTGATCTTGCATGCCTTTTCGAGCGGCACGGCGGCGCTGACCGGCATCGAGGCGATCTCGAACGGCATTACGGCGTTCAAGGAGCCGCGCAGCCGCAACGCCGGCATTACGCTGGTGTGGATGGCGGGCATTCTGGCGACGCTGTTCTTGGGCATCACCTACCTGGCGCGGCATATAGCGGCCGTGCCGTCGGAAGGCGAAACGGTGATCTCGCAGCTGGCGCGCACGGTGTATGCCGGGCGGGGCGGGCTCTACCTGGCGACGATGGCCGCCACCACGCTGATCTTGATCATGGCGGCCAACACGGCCTTTGCCGACTTCCCGCGCTTGAGCGCGTTGCATGCGGGCGATGGTTTCTTGCCGCGCCAGCTAACCTATCGCGGCAGCCGGCTGGTGTATTCGCGCGGCATCGTGGTGCTGGCGGTCATCGCCTGTGTGCTCATCGTGGCTTTCAACGCCAGCGTGACGGCGCTGATCCCGTTGTATGCCATCGGCGTGTTCCTGTCGTTCACGCTCTCGCAGGGCGGCATGGCGCGGCGCTGGTGGAAGATCGGCCATCTGGGAGCGGATGAGACGATCACCGAACCGGGCTCGGTGCTGCGTTACGACCAGGGCTGGAAGTGGAAGATGCTGATCAACGGCTTCGGGGCGGTGTGCACGGCGGTGGTGATGTGCATCTTTGCTATCACTAAATTTGCCGACGGCGCGTGGATCATCCTGCTGCTGGTGCCAGTGCTGGTGTATGTGTTCTTCGGCATCCACCATCACTATCGCGATCTGGCGCAGCGCCTGTCGCTGGAGGACTATGGGCCAGAGCCGCCGGTGCGGCGGCACAGGGTGGTGATCCCGATCAGCGGCGTGCACCGCGGCACGCTGGCAGCGCTGGACTATGCCCGGTCGTTGTCGCAGGACGTGACGGCCGTGCATGTGTCGCTCGACGCGGCCGAGGCCGACAAGGTGCGTGCCAAGTGGGACCGCTGGGGCGACGGCGTGCGGCTGGTGGTGCTGCAATCGCCCTACCGGCTGATGGTGGAGCCGCTGCTGCAATACATCGAGAGCCTGGCGGCGGTGCGGCAGCCGAACGAGGCCATTACGATTGTGGTGCCGCAGTTCGTGGCGCGGCGCTGGTATCACAACTTGCTGCACACGCAGACGGCGGTGTGGCTGCGGCTGGCGCTGCTCTTCCGCAAGGGCATTGTGGTAACCGACGTGCCGTACCAGGTGGAGTAGGGTTGGGCGCGGCGCACCGCCGATGAAGAGGCGCGGCCGAGTTAGCCGCCGACGACCTCAGTGGCAAGCTTGGCCCACTGGAAGAGGCGCTCGGGGTTGAGGCCTTTGCGGATCAACGCGAGCAGGCTGCTGCGCTCACGCAGGTCTTGGCAGACCAATTTGGCTAGTTGATCGGCCGGCACAAGCCGA
>JBBRZY010000543.1:0-4069 GCA_038252885.1 Anaerolineales bacterium
GGCGTAGTAGTTGTCGCCGACGTAGACGCTGGCGGCGGGCAGGCTGCCGGCGCGGCGCACGGCCTGTTGAAAGATCACCGGGTCGGGCTTGAAGCTGTTGGCCTGCCCGGCCGAGAGCGTGAAGTCGAAGGCGGCCGTTAGGCCCAGCTCGGCCACCACCGCGTCGAGCGGCTCGGAGCGGTTAGACACCAGCCCCACCGTGTAGCCCGCCGCCCGCAGGCTGAGCAGGGTGGGCAGCACGTCCTCGGGGATGTGGTGGCGCGGCTGGTAGCGCTCGCGGAACAGCCGGCTCACTTGCGCGGCCAGCGCCGGCAGGTCGCCGTTTAGCCCCAAGCCCAGCGCCTGCAATTGGCGCTGAGTGTGGCGCGCCCAGAAGGCGCCGGTCTCGAACTGGAATTCGCCCAAGTCTTCGTGCAGGTCGGGCGAGATGGACCAGTAGCGATGCGTCCAGCGATGGCCGGCGCGCACGATCTCCGGCGGCAGGGGGTAGCCCAATTCTGCCAGATAGGCGATCAGGCTGGTGTAGCCGTTGGGTTCGTTGTGGCGCAGGGTGCCGTCTAGGTCGAACAGGACCGCAGTCAGGCGGGGGTGGCGGCGCGCCGGCGGCCGCCTGAGCGGGCGCGTGGGCGCGTTGGTGGTGGGGTCGGGCAACTAGCCTCCGATCTCGCTCATCACCCGGTTCATAGGCACCACGTTGTGGGCCAGGCCATGGCCCCACGGCTTGTGATGCACGGCGTGGGTGATGAGGCCCTGCAGGTCGGCCAGTGTGGCGCCGGCGCGCAGGGGGGTGAGTAAGTCAACTTCATATTCGCGCAGCAGGCACATGCGCAGCTTGCCGTCGGCGGTCAGGCGCGCCCGGGTGCACGAAGCGCAGAACGGCTCGGTGACCGAGCTGATGAAGCCCACGTCGCCCTGGCCGCCTTGCAGGTGGTACAGCCGCGCCTCGCCGTCCAGCCGGCCGCCGTCCACCGGCGTCAGCGGGCCGAGCGCGGCCTCGATCTTGTCGCGCATCTGCTGGGCGGTGACGATCTGCGCCTGTTGGAACTCGGCCACGTCGCCGAAGGGCATCATCTCGATGAAGCGCATTTGCCAGGGGTGCTCGCGCGTGAGGGCGGCCAGCGGCACGACGTCGTCTTCATTGTAGCCGCGCACGACGACGGCGTTGAGCTTCACCGGCAGCAGCCCGGCCGCCTCGGACGCCTGGATGCCGTCTAACACGTCTTGCACGTCGCCCCAGCGCGTAAGGCGCTTGAAGCGCGCCGGGTCGAGCGTGTCAATCGAGATGTTGACCCGCTGTAAGCCGGCCTCGGCCAGCGGCGCGGCCAGCTGCTTGAGCAGCAGGCCATTGGTGGTCATGGAGAGCGAATTGACGCCGGGGGTCCGGGCGATGCCGCGCACGATCTCGACCAGGTTGGGGCGCACCGTGGGCTCGCCGCCGGTCAGGCGGAATTTGTGAAAGCCCAACTCGGTGAACAGTTCCACCAGCCGCAGCAGTTCGTCGTCTTGCAGCAGCTCGGCGCGCGGCCGGAACTTCATGTCTTCCGGCATGCAGTAGACGCAGCGCAAATTGCAGCGGTCGGTCAGGCTGATGCGCAGATAGTGGATGTCGCGGCCAAAACGGTCAAGAGCCATGGGTGAGGGCGATGATAGCACAGGGCGGCAATTTGTCAAACGAACGTCTGCTTTATTACCGCCGAAAAAGAACAAATGTATGCTCTATTCTAGCATACTTTCTAAATGACTAACTGCACGCGGGTGTACGCGCCGGGCTTGCTCTCCACGGTCAGCGTGCCGCCGACGACGGCCAGCAGCGTGGCGTGCAGGGCCAGCCCTTGCCCGCTGCCGGCACTGCTGCCGCCGCCCTCAGGGCCGGCCTCGCCGCCCACGCCCGCGCCGTCGTCTTCGATCGTCAGGGCCAGCCCCTCGGCGCGGGGCAGGGCGATCACGAGGGTCACGTGCAGCGGCGCGGCGGCCTGGCCCCGGCGGGCGTGGCGGGCGGCGTTGCGCAGGGCTTCGCGCGCCGCGTAGAACAGCACCTCCGCCGTCAGGTCGGGCAGGGCGCGGGCGCGCGCCTCGGCCTCCGGCGTCAGCGCGAAGGTCACGCCGTCAAAGGCGCGCGCGAACTCGCCCGCCACCGATTTGCGCAGCGCATCCACCAGCCCCAGGCGCGCCACGTCGGGCAGCGGGCCGGCCGGCAGCTCGCGCAGCAGCTCGGCAATCTGGCGGTGGGCGGCGGTCAGCAGCGTGGTGGCCTCGGCGGCGGCCGGCGCGGACGCGAGCGTGTGTAAATGCAGCAGCGCGGCGTGTAGTTGCGGCAGCACGTCATCGTGCAGCACGCGGCGGGTGTGCTGGTCGACCACCTGGCTCTCGGCCAGCCGTTGGCGCTGAAGCACCAGCAACCGGCGGGCCAACTCAGCGCTGGCGAGTGCATCCATCAATCGCTCGCCGCCGGCGCGGGCGATGTCAATTTCCTCTTGCGTGTACAGCCCGCCGTCGCTCTTCTCGCCCAGCAGCAGCAGGCCGATCAAGCCTGCGCTTGGGGGCCCGCCAGCAGTGCGCCGCTCGCTCCACAGCGGCAGCGCCAGCGTCGCGCCGCCGGCCTGGCTCGGTTCGACCGGCAGGGCGCTGACCTCGCGCGAGGTGACCAGCGCGGCCAGCGCGGCGGCGTCGGGCGCGACGCTGGGCAGCGCGCTGTTGGCCTGGGCATAACTTAACGCCGGGCCGGCCAATGGCGCGGCTGGGCCGAGCGGCACGAGATACGCCAGCCGCGCGCCCAGCACCGCGCGACACAACGCCTCGAACGACGCGGCGGCGGCCTCGGTCTGTGGGTCGGCGGCAGGCGCGGCCCCGGCCGGGGTGCGCGCCTGTTCGAGCAGTTGCTGATACAGCGGCTGCCCGGCGACGAACGGGCGCAGTTGGCGCATGTAGCTCTCGCGCTCGGCGTAGGCCCGCCAGCTAAACAGCGCGTAGAACACGCTCAGCAGCGCGGCGGTCAGCAGCACGCTGTAGATCGGGCGCAGTTGCAGGGTCAGGCTCCAGGCGGCCAGCAGCGCGTACCCGGCCGAGAGCGCCACGGCGTTGCGCCAGAAGCGCAGCAGCCCCCGGCGCGGCAGCGTCTTGCCGGTGAAGACTTCGTAGGCCACCAGCGCCTGCCCCACCACCACCACCGCCGCGCCAATCAGCGCCGAGATCACGAGATCGAACCAGCCGATAGTGACGGCCAGCGCGTGGTCGATGATCAGCGGCTCGACCGGCGGCCCGGTCACGCGCCGGATAATCCACCACATCACCCAGGCCACCAGCAGGCCGACCACCAGCAGCAGGCCGGTAGCCGCCGCCAGCCACGGCCGCGCCCGCCGCCGCGCCTGATCGCCCAGCACGCGCGCCGTCGGGCCGGGCCGCAGCAGCGCGTCCAGCGACAGGCCGAGGCACAGCACCACGAAGATCGGGTAAGCGATGATCAGCAGCGGCAGCCCGTTGATGGTGACCAGCCCGAAGGCGGTGGCCTCCGGCCGGGGGCCGAGCGCGGGCAAGGGGTTGGCGAACAGCACCAGCACCACCAGCCCGGCGATGGTCAGGCCATTAATCCACAGCCCCACGCGATGGCGGCGATGCAGGACAGTATTTCGATCGGTCCAGTAGCCGGCGTACCACAGCACCAGCACATACCACGCCAAGGGCAGCGCCAGCACCGGCCCCCACGCCACGCGCCACCAGAAGTTGAGCCCCAGGCTGACGGTGTTGAGGTCGAACGCCAATATGGCGCTGTGGCTGATGAAGAACAGCGCGCCGGCCAGCAGGCTGCCCGCGATCAAAGCCGGCCCCCAAGCCGGCCCGCGCCGTTCGGCCGCCTCCGCCACCGTCCGCTCGGCGTTGAGCGCGATGGTCAGCCCGAGCCACAGCATCAGGCTGGCGTTGAAGAGGGAGCAGGCCAGGATGGCCCAGTCAAGGAGGAAGACGCCGGTCATGGCAACGGTGGCAACGGATTTTGTAACGGATGTAACGGATATTCCGTTTGGTAGCGCGGGTCAAGAGAACTGGGCGTGATGGTAACAGGAGGGCAGTTCAC
>JBBRZY010000544.1:0-4044 GCA_038252885.1 Anaerolineales bacterium
CGCCTCCAGCAATGCGCGCTGGGCTGCTTGCACAACAGGGTCGGCCCCTAACTCGTGTTCTATGGCTTGCAGCCGGGCGCGGTGGGCGTCCAGGTCTAGATCGATGCCTTGCAGTTGCAGTAGGGTGGCAGAGCGGCTCATGTGACGCCGATTATAGGCGAGGCATCCTATTCGGCAAAGGGGTACAATTGGTGGTTCATGAGACCTCCACCCGGCCCGACCCGGAAAACCCTGTCCGACAATTGGTGGTGCGTGATCATTTCTGTCGCCATTGTGTTGGCGGCCAGCTTGCCGTACTGGCTCGCCTACCGCGTGCCGGCCGATCATGTCTTCACCGGCTTCCTCGTCAACCCGCTCGATGGGAACTCATACCTGGCCAAGATGCGCGAAGGCTGGGCCGGTGCCTGGCTGCTCACACTTCCTTACACTACCGACCCTGGCCCAGGCGCGTTCTTTTACACCTACTATCTCTTTCTCGGCCATCTGGCGCGCTGGCTAAATGTCAGCCTTGTAACCGTGTATGACCTGGCGCGGCTGCTGGGCGGGCTGGCGCTGCTGCTCACGGCCTGGTCATTCTTGGGCCACTTTCTACCAGCGCGCCGCGCGCGCTGGGCGGCCTGGCTGCTGGTGGCGCTTGGTTCCGGGCTGGGTTGGCTGGCGCTGCTGCTGTTTCAAGCCTTCACCTCCGACTTGCTGGTGGCGGAGGCTTTCCCGTTCCTGGCCCTGTTCACCAACGCCCACTTTGCCCTCGCCCTGGCGCTGGAGTTATGGATACTGCGCTGGACGCTGCCCGGCCTGCCGCCCGCGCGGGTGCCCTGGCACGGCTGGCTGTGGCTGGCCCTGGCGACCACTGCGCTGGCGCAGGTGCAGCCGATGGTGCTGTTGAGCGCCGGGTTGGTCATTGCTGGGGTGGCGGTTTGGCAGTCTATCGCCCAGCGCAGCCCGCGCCCGCTGTTCACCACGCCGATCGTCCTCTTTGGCGCGCTATCGGTGCCGTGGGTCGTCTACGACTTCGCCTTGACCACGCTGCACCCGGTGCTGGCGGCCTGGACCGCGCAGAACGTCACGCCCTCGCCGCCACTGTGGGATGCGCTGATCGCGGGCGGCGTGCCGCTGCTGCTGGCGGCGGTGGGTTTCGTCCGCGCGGCTCGTCGCCGCGCACCCTTAGACGTTATCTTGCTCGTCTGGCTGGGGCTGGGCGGGCTAGCCCTGTACGCGCCCTTTGCGCTCCAGCGGCGTCTCTCAATTGGGTTGTGGGTTCCCCTCTGCGTGCTGGCCGTGCAGGCGCTGCGCGACGTGGTCTGGCCTCGACTGCGGCCCAGAGCACGACCGTTGGCCCTCGGCACGCTGGCGCTGCTGGTGTTGCCGAGCAACCTGTTGGTCGTCGCCTCCACGCTGGGAGCGGTCGCCAGCCGCCACCCGGCCATCTATTGGACCGCCGACGAGGCCGCCGCCCTCACTTGGCTAGACGCCCACGCGCGCGCGACAGATGTTGTGGCCGCCTCGCCCGAAATGGGCCTGTTCATCCCGGCGCGTACACCGGCGCGGGTGCTGTACGGCCATCCATTTGAGACGCCCAATGCCGATCGTCAGCAGCAACTGCTGCTAGATTTCTATGCTGGCCGGCTGGCTCCCGCTGCGTTCGTGGCGACCAACCACGTGGCCTATGTGCTCTTTGGCCCGCGCGAGCGCGCGTTGGCCGGCCCCGCCTGGGCGGTTGACTGGCCCGTGGCGTTCGAGCGCGGCGAGGTGATCATCTATGCGCCCTAGGCGCTGGCGGGCGCTGCTGGTGGCGGGGGCGCTCCTGGCGAATGCGTTAGTTTTCATTTGGCCGCTCACGCTGCACCCGACCAGCATCCCCTATGCCCCCGGCTCGGCCTTCACCGACTTGCTGATCAGCCATCTGCCCAACGCTGCCTATTTGCGTGAGACGCTCTGGCGCACTGGTCAGGTGCCACTGTGGAACGCCCAACTGTTCGCGGGCCAGCCTTTCGCCGCCGACCCGCTCGCCGGCATGTGGTATCCACCCAACTGGCTGCTGCTGTTCGCGCCGCTGGCTCTGGGTTTCAACCTGCTGCTCGCGCTGCATTTGGCCTGGGGCGGGCTAGGCGTGTACGCCCTTGCCCGCGCCGAAGGTGTGGGGGCAGGCGCAGCGTTGCTCGCGGCCCTGTTCTTCACGGGGACGCCCAAACTAATCGCCCACCTCTCGGCCGGGCATGTCTCCCTGATCTTCGCGGTGGCGTGGACGCCGTGGCTGTTGGTGCTGGTGCGCCGCGCGGTCGCACAGCCGACCTGGCAGCGGGGCGCGTGGGCGGGTGCTGCGTTGGCGCTTACCTTTCTGGCCGATGTGCGCTGGGCCTACTATGCGGGGCTATTGGCGGTGGCCTACGCCGCTGCTGCGGCCATGCGTGGGCGGCCCAATTGGCGGCCGGCGGTGGTGGCGCTCCTCGGCGGCGTAGCCTTACTACTGCTGCTCAGTGCCCCCTTGGCTGTGCCACTGGTTGAATTTGTTGGCTTCTCGCGCCGCGCCGCGCTCACCGTGTCCGAAGCCGGCGCCCTCTCGCTGCCTCCGCTGTACTTCATCGGCCTGCTCATCCCCAACCTGGGCGGTTTTCACGAGTACATGACCTACCTGGGCGTGGTCACGCTGCTGCTGGCGCTGGCCGGGCTTGGCCGGCGGACACTGTTTTGGGCGCTGGCCGCGCTGGTGGCGGCGGCGTTTGCGCTGGGTACCAATACCTTTTTCTATCCGCTGCTATTCAAGTTCGTGCCGGGGGTCAGCCTGCTGCGCGTGCCGCCGCGCGCCTGGTTTGTCGTGGCGCTGTGCGCTTGCCTGCTGGCCGCGCACGGCACACAGCGTCTGTTGACGGTCTGGCTGCCACGCCTGCGCGCGCGCCAAGGCGCTCTCCTGCCTCTGCCGGGGCCGCGTGCCGCGCTGGCCGCGCTGCTGGTGCTGGGCGGGCTAGACCTGCTGCGCGTCGACTCGACCCTGCTGGTGGCGCGCCCTCAGCCCGCCATGAAAGCGGCGGCGGTGTGGGTCAGCCAACAGCCCGGCCTGTTCCGCACCTATTCGCCCTCTTATAGCCTGCCGCCCGGCGACGGCTTGCAGCACCTGGATGGCGTGGACCCGCTGCAACTTGCTGTCACGGCGGCCGCCATCGAGCAGGCGACCGGCATCGCCGCAACTGGGTACAGCGTGACCGTGCCGCCCTTCGCGACCACCGACCTGGCACACGAGCACGCCGGCGCGACGCCTGATGCGGCGCTGCTCGGCCGCTATAATGTGCGCTACATCGTGAGTGAGTTTGCGCTTGACGCGCCCGGCCTCGCCCTGGCGCAGCGCTTTGGTGACACTTACGTTTACACCAACGCCGCGTGGCGCGATCGAGCCTGGGTGGAGGGGGGCGCTGGCGGCGTAGTCGTTGCGGCCTGGTCGCCCAACCGCCTGGTGCTAGACGCCACTGGCCCTGGCCGCCTCGTCATTAGCGAGAGTGCCTATCCTGGCTGGCAAGTGAGCGTTGATGGCGTCCCACAGCCGCTCGAAACCACCGCCGATGGGCTGCTCGCCGTAACCCTTGCGGCCGGCCCACACGCCATCGCGGCCGAGTTCCGCCCGCTGTCCGTCTACCTCGGCCTGGGCGCGGCCGTCGTCGGGCTCTTCATCCTCGCCGTCGGCGCACTGCGCGCCCACCGCGTGGTGGCCGCATGATGCCGGCCCGCTCGGTGCAACCGGCTGAGTGGCGCTGGGTCGCCGTCTTCGCCGCCGCCGTCATGGCTTTTACCAGTTTGCCATACGCGGTGGGCTGGGGGTCGCAGCGCGCTGGCTGGCAGTTCAGCGGCCTCTTGGTGGCAGTCGAGGACGGCAATGCCTACCTGGCACGGATGCGGCAGGGGGCCGAGGGCCAGTGGCTCGACACGCTGGCCTTCTCCACCGAGCCACAGACTGGGGCGTTTTTGTATCCGGTGCTGCATCTGCTTGGCGCGCTGGCCGGCCGCGATCCGCTGGCCGAGATCGTGGTCTACCATGTCGCGCGGGTGCTCGCC
>JBBRZY010000545.1:0-4041 GCA_038252885.1 Anaerolineales bacterium
CTGCGCAAGGCGCCTGAGCGCCGCCCACACTTTGAGACCAGCTCCGACATTCCTTTAGAGCGTGTCTACCGGCCCAGCGCGGCCGACGCCGCCCAGTTGGGCTACCCCGGCCAGTACCCGTTCACGCGCGGCATCCAGCCCACCATGTACCGCGGCCGGCTGTGGACCATGCGCCAGTACGCCGGCTTTTCCACCGCCGAAGACTCCAACCGGCGCTACAAATACTTGCTGGCGCAAGGCCAAACCGGTCTGTCAATCGCCTTCGACCTGCCCACCCAAATCGGCTACGACGCCGACGACCCCATGGCGCTGGGCGAGGTCGGCCAGGTCGGCGTCTCGATCTCCTCGCTGGAAGACATGGCCCGCCTGTTCGCCGACATCCCGCTGGATAAAGTCAGCACCAGCATGACCATCAACGCGCCGGCCAGCGTGCTGCTGGCGCTCTACATCGCCGTCGCCCGCCAGCAGGGCGTGGCCCCACGCCAACTGCGCGGCACCATTCAAAACGACATCCTTAAAGAGTACATCGCGCGCGGCACCTATATCTATCCCCCCGCCCCATCCATGCGGCTAATCACCGACAGCTTCAGTTACTGCCGGACCGAAGTGCCGCAGTGGAATACCATCTCGATTTCCGGCTACCACATCCGCGAAGCCGGCAGCACCGCCGTGCAAGAAGTCGCCTTCACGCTCGCCAACGGCATCGCCTACGTCCAAGCAGCGCTCGATGCCGGCCTGCCAGTCGACGAGTTTGCCAGCCAGCTTTCATTCTTCTTCAACGCCCACAATCAGTTTCTGGAAGAGATCGCCAAATTCCGGGCGGCGCGGCGCATGTGGGCCAAAATTATGCGCGACCGCTTCGGCGCGCGCGACCCGCGCAGTTGGATGCTGCGCTTCCACACCCAGACCGGCGGCTCGACCCTGACCGCCCAGCAGCCCAACAACAACGTCGTGCGCGTGGCGCTGCAGGCGCTGGCGGCGGTGCTGGGCGGCACCCAGTCGCTGCACACCAACAGCCTCGATGAGGCCCTGGCGCTGCCTACCCAAAGCGCCGTCACCGTGGCCCTGCGCACTCAGCAGATCATCGCCCACGAATCGGGCGTGGCCGACACGGTGGACCCCCTGGCCGGCTCATACGCCATCGAGGCCCTCACCGACGAGATCGAGCAGCGCGCCAACGCCTACATCCAGCAGATCGACGCGCTGGGCGGCGCGCTGCGGGCGATTGAGGTCGGCTTTATGCAGCGCGAGATTCAAGACGCCGCCTACCGCTGGCAGCAGGCCGTCGAACGCAAAGAGGCGATTGTGGTCGGCGTCAACGAATATGAGTCAGACGAGGTGACCGACATCGAGCGCCTGCGGGTCGACCCGGCCATCGAGGCGCAGGCCGCCCAACGGCTGGCGGCCCTGCGCGCCCGGCGCGACCCGGCCGCCCACGCCGCCCAGCTTGAGCGCCTGACCAACGCCGCCGCCGGCCACGACAACCTGATGCCGCTGCTGATTGACTGCGTGGAGCACGACGTGACCGTGGGGGAAATTTGCCACACCTTGCGCCGCGTGTGGGGCGAGTATCGCCCGGCCGCGTGGTAGGAGCCTGCTGTGATCAAACGCATCGCCCACATCGCCCTGGCGGTTGACGACTTGGAAGGCGCGCTCAGCTTCTGGCGCGACGCGCTCGGGCTGCCACTCGCGCAGGTAGAGACCGTGGCCGAGCAGCAAGCCACGGTGGCCTTTTTGCCCACCGGCGAGAGCGAGGTCGAGTTGGTGCGGCCCACCAGCGACAGCACCGGCGTGGCGCGCTTCCTCGCCAAGCGCGGGCCAGGGCTGCACCACATCTGCTTTGAGGTCGACGACCTGGCGGCGACGCTGGCCGACCTGCAAGCCAAGGGCGTGCGCCTGATTGACCAAACCCCCAAGCTCGGGGCCGGCGGGGCGCAAATCGCCTTCATCCACCCCGAGAGCACCCAGGGCGTGCTGGTCGAGCTGTACCAGCCGCCGGCGGTCTAAAATTCGGCGGTTATGTCAAATGGGCCGAAAATCCGCCCATTATCTGGGTCTCGATTGTAATTTACGTTACAATCACGTTTCAATTCAAACGGAATCCTAATAGTAGCTTGCCTTTTTGCCTGAGTGGAAGTAAGATGATGGTGCTCAGACGGACAGCATCTATCCGCAACCGACATTTTTCATATAGATTGAAAGGGAATATCACATGCTTACCTTCAAAGACAACAAGGGCCAGGGCCTGGTTGAGTACGCCCTGATCCTCGTGCTCGTGGCCGTCGTCGTCATCGTCATCCTGGCCCTGCTGGGGCCGGCGATCGGCAACGTCTTCAGCAACATCGTCGTCAACATCTAGTTCGAACCGCACCACCCGTTCGACCGCACCACCCGCACCACCGTACGTCTCCGCTTGAGCAAAAGAACGGCCTCCCCAGGGAGGCCGTTTTCTTTTGTTCGGCCCGACCGCCAATGTGACATAACGCGCGCAACGTATCCAAATGGTCCAGATTTTGTTACAATTCAAACCAAAAACAAATCCACCCTTGCTTTTTAGGGCGAATCAGCCTAAGCTTTTAAGGCTCAGGCGGTTTGCATCCACATCCATCGCACGATATTGTATATAGAGCTTGAAAGGAATAACACATGCTGACATTCAAGGATAACAAGGGTCAAGGCCTCGTGGAATACGCCCTGATCCTGGTGCTCGTCGCCGTCGTCGTCATCGTCATTCTGGCGCTGCTCGGCCCGGCCATCGGTAACGTCTTCAGCAACATCGTCAACAACCTGTAGTTTGCACGGTCCGACCCAGCTTCACCCCGTTTGAGCAAAGAAAACGGCCTCCCCAGGGAGGCCGTTTTTTGTTTCTCAACCCGGCCGGGCGGCGGCCAGCCGGCGCTGCTGCCGCCCCAGCACCAGCGCGCCGATCAGCAGCGTGGCGGTGAAGGCAAACCACTGGATGGCATAACTCAAATGCGGGCCATCGCTCAGGTCGTAGTCGTGCCCAGCGAAGGGCAGCGCCCCACGGGCGGCGGGCGGGTCGGCCTCCAGGTAGAAGCTCAGCAGCGGGTACGGCAGTTGGGTCTGGATTTGGGCCAGGTCCGGCCAGAACCAGGCGTCGAGGCGCGGCTGGTCGGGGCTGAGGGTCGGGTCGGCCGGCAGAATGGCCAGCGCGCGGCTCTGTGACAGCCGCGCCAGCCCAGTGATGGTGACCTCGCCGGCCGGTGTTTGGTAGGGGGCGCGGGCAGCCGGCTCGGCTTCGGTGTAAGGCAGCCAGCCGCGATCTACCAACACCACCTGCGCGCTGCCGGTCAGCCGCAGCGGGGTCAGCACGTGCACGCCCGGCGACTCGGAATAGGCCCGGTTTCGCAGCACGATCTCTTGGGCGAAGTCAAATGTGCCGGTCGCCTGCACCGGCTGGTATTCCAGCACGCGCGAGGCGGTTTGGCGGTTGAGGTCGAGCGGGGGTTGCGCCAGCCGCGCGGTGAGGACGACGTTCTCGGCCCGGCGTTCCACCAGCCTTTGCAACTGCCAGACGCCCAGCCCGATCATCACCAGGGCGGTGATGATTACCGCGCCGGCCACCACCGGCCCCAGCCAGCGGGGGGCGGGCCGGCGCTGTGGGGCGGGCATACTCAATGCAGGCCGGCCGGCACCACGTAGGCCAGCACAAAGACGAAATGCGCCGCGCTGGCCGCCGTGACGAACAGGTGCCAGACCTCGTGGAACCCAAATACGCCCGGCCAGAAGTCGAGCCGGCGCGTGGCGTAGACCACCGCCCCGAGCGAGTAGAGCACCCCACCAGCCGCCAGCCAGCCGATGGCGGCCGGTGGCAGCGCCGTAAACAGCGGGCCGAAAGCCAGCACCCCCACCCAGCCCATCGCCATGTAGATCAGCACCGTGATCCAGCGCGGCGTTTTCATGTAGGCAAACTTGAAGGCGATGCCGACCACCGCCAGAGACCAGACAAAAATCAGCAGCCCCCAGCGCCACGCGCCCGTCAGCACGATGGCGCACACGGGTGTGTAGGTGCCGGCAATC
>JBBRZY010000546.1:0-4021 GCA_038252885.1 Anaerolineales bacterium
AGTCGGTGATGCGCACAGCCAGCGCGCGGGGCGAGGACAGCACCACAAAATCCACCGGCACATCGGGCTTGAACTTATTGCCGTGCTCCATGGCGTTCATGGTGGCTTCGGCCACGCCGGTCTTCAGACGCTCCAGGCGCGCGGGCGGCAACTGCTCGGCGGTGACCACCTCGGCCACCTGGGCCATGGCCAGCCGCTCGTTGCCCGGCTCGCTCGACCAGGAGAAGGTCGCCAGCGTTTCCCAATTGGCGGCGGCGGGGTCCACCGGCGGCGTCGCCGAGCGCTCTAGCGTCACCAGCGTCACGTCATCTTCCTGCTCCCAATCCGCGCCGGTGAAAGTCTCCAGCTCGGTCAGCAGGAACTTGACCAGCGCCGCGCCACTGCCGGTGTAGTCGGCCATCAGCTTTTGCAGGCGGCCGAAGCTGAACATGTCGCGCGCCGGGTTGTGAGCTTCCACCAGGCCGTCGCTGTAGAACACCACCACTTCGCCGGGGCGCACCATCGTCTCGCGCTCTTCGTAGCCCATGCCGGGCAGCAGGCCCAGCGGCATGCCAATGGCGCGCAGCTCGTCGGCGCCGTTGGCGTGATGGCGGTAGGGCAGATCGTGCCCGGCGTTGGCGTAAACCAGCCGGCCGGTGGCTGGGTCGAGGATGGCGTACAGGCAGGTGACGAACATCTTGGCGGGGATGTCGGGCACCAGCAGCTCGTTGGCGCGCTCTAGCACCAGGCCGGGGCTGTCGAACTGCACCGCCGCGCCGCGGATGATGGCGCGCGTGGTGGCCATCACCAGCGCGGCCGGCACGCCCTTGTCGGTCACATCGCCGATGACGAGGCCCAGGCGGCCGTCGGCCAGGTAGAGGAAGTCGTAGAAGTCGCCGCCCACCGCGCGGGCCGGCTGGTAGTAGCCGGAAATGCTCCAGCCGGGCAGATCGGGCATAGATTTCGGCAGCAGCGTCTGCTGGATCAGCCGGGCCACGCGCAGCTCGTTCTCCAGGCGCTCGCGCGACTGGGCTTCGATCTGCTGCTGGCGAACAAGCTGGGCCACGCGCACGGCCGGGCCGGCCTGGGTAGCCAGGTTGCTCAGCAGCGCGCGGTCGTCGGCCGAGTAGTCTTGCTCGCTCAGGCGCGGGCCGAGGTTCAACAGCCCAATTAGCTCGCCCTGGCTGACGAGCGGCACCGCCAACTTGACGCCGGCGGTCTTCAGCGCGCGCAGGCCGGGCGAGTTGAGCTCGAGCTTGTCGATCTCCACCGCGCCGGAGGCGGTCTGGAAATAGGCCACAATCGGGTCGTCGGGGGCGATGTCGACCGCCGGGCCGGGCGCGTGGCGGGGCCGGTCGGTGACCAGCGCCGCGACTTGGGGCGTCTCACGCCGGCCGCCGCCCATCAAATTCTGCCAGAGATTGCGGAAGAAAGTTGTCATCTTGCCCCTACTGTAGAGTCCGCGCGTCCCCTAATCGTTACGGCCAGCGTTACGGCTCGGTCGGCACAAAGTCTACTGCCCGGCCCAGGGCCAGCTCGAGCACCGAGCGCGTGATCTCAGAATAGGTGGGGTGAGCGTGGATGATGCGGGCGACGTCGGCCAGCGGCGTCTGGAGGGCGATCATGTTCGCCAGCTCCTGAATGATCTCAGACACGTTGTGGCCGATGGCCTGGGCCGCCAGCACGCGGTTGTTCTTGACCCAAATCTTCAGAAAGCCGCTGTCGTAGTCCTCGATGTGCGCCCGCAGGTTGGCCGTGAACGGCACCTTGAAGACATCCACGTCTTCCAGGTCTTCCTCGGCCGGGATTTGGCCGACCCCGACGACCTCGGGGATGGAGTAGACCACGGCCGGGATGACGCTGTAATCCATCTTGCGCAGCGCGTCGCCGGGGGCTTCCATGATGTTCTCGGCCGCCACGATGCCCTGCTGCATGCCCACGTGCGCCAAGATCGACTTGCCGGTGGCGTCGCCGATGGCCCACACGCCCGGCACATTGGTGCGCAGGTAATCATCCACGCCGATGCCCTTGGCGTCATAGGCGATGCCCAGCTTATCGAACATGGACTTTTCGATCACCGGCGTGCGGCCGGTGGCAATCAGCACCGCATCCGCCGGGATTTCGGTGGCCAGGTGCGTCTCGCGGTCCTCGACGTAAACCATACCGGCGGCGACCGAGAACACGCGGTGCGAGGTCAAAATGCGCACACCCACCGCCTGCATCTCCTGCACGATGGCGTGCGAGATTTCGTGATCCATGCCGTTGAGCACATGGTCGCGGTACTCGATCACGGTCACCTGGCTGCCCAAGTTGGAGAAGATGGTGGCGAACTCTAGCCCGATGACGCCGCCGCCGACGATGGTCAGGCGGCGCGGCAGGTCGCCGATGGTGATCAGGCGGTTGCTGCTGACGACAAACGGGTCGTTGGGCTGCACAAAGTCGGGCAAAGCCGGGGTGGAGCCGGTGGCCAGCACGATGTGGTCGGCGGCGATGTCTTCGCTGCGGCCGGTGTAGTGCATCACGACGCCGTCCAGGTCGAGCTTGCCGCGCCGAATTTGCACCTGGCCCGGGTTGACCACATGCGCCTCGCCCTGGAAAATTTCGACGTGGTGATGCTCCAGCAGCGCCAGCACCTCCATGCGCGACGAGCGGATGACCTCGTCGCGGCGCTGGGCCACGGCCTTGAAGTCCACCGTGTAGTTCGAGACGTTGATGCCGTAGCGGCTGCTCTCACGCACGATGCGCGCGATCTTGGCCGACTCGATCATCGACTTGCTGGGGGTGCAGCCCCAGTTGGTGCAGATGCCGCCGACGTAGTCGCGCTCGACCACCGCCACGCGCGCCCCCAGTTGCGAAAGCCGCACGGCACAGGTGTGCCCCGCCGGCCCACTGCCGATCACGACTGCGTTATAGCGCTCCATCGCGCCTCCTCCACCCAATAAAGTTGATTGCGCCAGGTTTCACTGGCAAGGATAGCACAAAACCGGCAACGGATTATGTAACCGCTGCGCGTGTAGCGGATATGACCGGTAGTGGCTGGCTCATGTGACAGTCCCCCGCCCCGCCGCCAAGTCTACTTGACCGTCAGCGTGCCTTTCATGCCGAGCAGCGCGTGGCCGGGGATGGCGCAGTAGAACTCGTAGACGCCGGGCGCGGCGCTGAAGCTGATCTCGCGCTCGCCGCCGACCGGAGCCTGCACGCCCACGCCTAACGTATCCACATTGAAGGTGTGCCAGAACAGGTCGCTGTTCGACAGCCGCAGCGTCACCAGCCCGGCCGAGGCTTGCAGCTCGGTGTTCGAGAAGCGCATGTTGCTGGTGTTGAGGCTGACCGTGCTCGGCAGCGGGGCCGCCACCACGCGCTGCCCGCCCACCAGGCCGGCGACGACCAGACCCACAAAGACCACCACCCCCACGCCCGCCACCCACGGCGCGGCAGGCGCGGCGGCGGCCGGCTGGTTGCGGCGCAGGCCGACGCCCACCGCCACCACGGCCACCAGCCCCGTCAGCGACAGCACGGCCAGGGCGGCCTGGATGGCCAACGGCAGAAAACCCTCGTGACTGACCAGGTTGCTAAGCGCGCCCGTGGCGGTGTAGGCCGCGATGTCGAGAAAGACCAGCGCCAGCACCAGCAGGCCGGCCCACCCCCGCCCCAGCCAGCCGCGCACGGGCAACCGTAGCGCAGTCAAGCGAGCGCGCCCCCGCCACAGCCCCAGCCCAGCCAGGATGATGCCGGCCAAGGCCAACGCCAGCAGGTCGCGCTGTACAGCCACCATCACCGCGAGCAGCACCAGCTCACCCCCGGCCGCTGCGTACAACACCTGCTGCCAACTCAGGCCGCGCCCGAGACTGATAGGCCGTTCGATTGCGTTGACCATGTGTGGCTCCTCACGCATTGCGCGGCGCCAGGCCGCGCCTCGGATTGGCCTTACTGTACCCAGCGGGCGTTACCCAAGCGTTACGGCGGCGGCCGCGTCGGGGCCGGCCTCTGGGCCGCGCACCCACAGCCCCACGTGTGCCGGCTGCATTGTGTCGGTCACCAC
>JBBRZY010000547.1:0-4021 GCA_038252885.1 Anaerolineales bacterium
GTTGGCCGACCCCCTCACGATGGCGATGGTGGTGCTGGCGGTGGTGAACAACGGCGATCTGCCGCTGCCGTTCCTGGCCGCCTCCGTCCGTGACCCGGCCGGCAACGTCTTGCAGACTGAACCGGCGCGGCGGGTGGTCACTGGGCTGATGCAGCCCGCCACGGCCGCGCTGGTGCGCAGCATGCTGATCACCGCCGCCGAGAAGGGCAGTGGCCGCCCGGCCTTGGTTGACGGCCTGACGGTGGGTGGGAAGACCGGCACGGCGCAAGTGGGCGGCGACTTGTTGCCGCACGCCTGGTTCATCGGCTTTGCGGAAGGCGCTGAACGCAAGGTCGTCATCGCCGTCATCGTCGAAAATGCCGGCGGGGGCCATGATGTCGCCGCGCCAATTTTCGCCCGCCTGGCCGATATAGCCGTTCGGCACCTGGGCGACCCGGTGGCCGAGGTCGTGCCGCTGCCGGATGGCACTGCGCCCGACCCGAGCGCTCCAGCCGGCCCAGTTGTGCCTGCACCCGATCTGCTCCGCGACCCCAAAAAACTCGAAGTCGTAACAGGCCCGGGGGCTTGCCCTGGTGGCTACGTCGGGCCGGTCGGCACCGGGCACTGGGTCTGGCCCGTCGACCCACCCTATCGGCAGGTGGTGGGCGACAATTTCACTCCGATCCACCCTGGGGTCGATCTTGGGGCGAACACCGGCACACCGGTTTACGCTGCGGATGCTGGCGTGGTGGTGTTCGCTAACTGGACCGACATCGGTTACGGCAATGCCATCGTGATTGACCACAGCAACGGTTTTCAGACGCTGTATGCCCATCTGAGCCAGATTGGCACGGCCTGCGGGGCGCCGGTAGCCGCCGGTGGGTTAATCGGCCTGGCCGGCGCGACCGGGCGTGTGTTTGGGCCGCACCTGCACTTTGAGCTCCGAGTGCCGGGCGGTTTCGTCAATCCGTTCAGCTACTTGCCCCCGAATTGATTCCGGCTGCTTGATGGGCGTGTCGGTTGCGAGGTCAACCCTGACGCTCATGACGGCGGTCACACGCTGCCAAGCCCAAGCGGTCTCACCGCTGGCTGTGCTTTTGCTGTTTGGCAGCTCTGACAGCTGCGATTACCGTTTCGGACTTGCCTAATTTTCGCCCGCGCTACGCCCAAACGAACCCCCGGCCTTTTGGTCCGCAATTACAGGGCTGGGCCGTCCACGGCGTCCAAACTGTCCAATGCGTTCCACGCTTTCCGTTCTGTAAGCGGTACATCGGCCGGAAAGGCCGATGCCCAATGCCATTGAGATCGGCGTATTAGCAGCTGCGGCCAAAGGGCAGGGGAACGCAAGGCGTCGCCCGTACCGCTTCATATATATGGGTTAGGGGGCGGGGCGCCGGAGGCGGCCTGTTCCCAAGAACTCGCCCCGGCCCCTAGTCGGCCACGCCGTCCACACTGCTGTCGAACGGCATACTGTCCTTCTGGATCGTCGTGCTCACGGTCGCCAGGCGGCGGCGATAGAGCCATAGTCCAACGGCGGCAAACAGCACGCTGCTGACCACACTCGACCAGCCGGGGGACATGAAGACGTCGGCCCCGCCCGGCAGGCTGAAGAATTTTTGCTCCATCAGCGCCCCGATCAGCACATTGCCTCCCACGTGCAGCACGACCGCCGGCCAAATCGAGCCAGTCAGCAGTCGGATCTCGCCATAGACCAGCGCGGCGGTGACCAGCCCGCCCCACCCACGGCGCGCACCAGCAGCGACATCACTACGGGCGAGAGAATGAAGAGCAGCCAGCCGAGGCTGTTTGTTGGTCATGGGGGTCCGCCCCGCGGCCCACCCCCAGAAACTAGCCCAACCAGGGCAAGGCGACGACGCCGACCACAAAGACGATCAGGTTGCGGATGGTGTGCGCTTTGCTATTCGTTGGTGACTTCATTTTGGCCGTCTATTTCTTTGCTTCTGCGTTAAGCGTTTGAACCGAAATAATCGGCAAACCCAGGTCCCTGAGCTTGTTGAGCACACCGTGCAAGGCGGCTTGGTCGGCGAGCAGGCCCGCGAGCACGGTCGTGCCATCGCTAGCGTTGGTCAAGGTTAGGCCCTTGAGCCAGTCGGCCCAACGCTGATCAAGGTGGCCCTGGACGCAGATCGCATAGCGCCGGGGCTCGTCGGCTTTCGGTTGGCTCGGGTGGAGGTCACTCATTGGGTTACTCCTTCAAGGTGCGTTCAGCGCAGGTGGGCCAGGGCAGCAACGGTAGGGCGGGCACGCTGGGCTGGCTGCCGGCGGATGGCCCATTCAGCCACGGCCAGGTTGATCACCCAGCCCGCGCCCAGCAGCAGCGCTTCATTGAGCTGATTGGGCGTGCCGAAAACCAGGTTCCCTGCTAGTAGGGTGAACACTTGGGTACCCGCGCCCAGCCCGATGGCATAGGCCCGCAGCATCCACGCGCGGTGCCCGCGCACGTCCCCGCGCCGGATGGCGGCAAAACCCAGAACGATGGACGCCACCATGCCCGACCCAAACACGACCCGGAAGACATACAGCAGCGCATGACTGCCGCCGGGGCGAGTGAAGAACAGCGTCATCCACAGGCCCGAAAGCCCTACGGCCAGCCCGCAGAGCAGCAAGAACCGCCCGGCCGCGCGGTGCCAGCTGGGGTGGCGCCGCTGGAAAGCGGTCACGAACTGGAACGCGCCCAGCAGGGCATATAGGCCGGCGCCCACGATATGCACCACCACCGGCAGCGGCGTGGCCACGAACTGCGGGTTGGCCGGCATGATCTTCGCGCCGCCAGCCAACTCGCTCAGGCGCACGGCGCCGCTGACCAGCGGAATGGCGACGAGCAGGATCATGGCGATGGGCATGACCCAGTTGGCCGCGCCTCTCCTGGACGGCGCTGTGCTTGTCGGCGGCGTGGGCTCGCCCAACTCAGCGTTCTGCGGCCCAGCATGGGCCCGACCTTCGGCGTAGACCTTCGTTTTCATGTTCAGCTCCTGTGGCGTTTGGGCGCAGCGCTGATGCGCTTCAGCGCGCCGCGGTCTGGCTCAATCGTGACGGATCAAGTGACAGTCTCGGGCAGAATGCGACAAGCGGCCGGATGGCCGCCTGTCTATTCGTTGCCGTTGCCGGCGAAATTAGTCAGCTCCGCTTTGGCTGAGCTGGGCGCTGCTCAAGCTGCGGACGGGCTCAGCGGTTTTTTCGCGCCGTTCCATCAGCAGGGCGAGGCCCAGCCCGGCCAGGGCCAACCCCATCGGCACCGCCGCCAGACGATCGATCGGGTGCGCGAAGACCTTGGAGATGATGGCTGCCAGGGGGCCCGAGAAGGCCAGCAGCAGCGCCGCCCAGCGCGGCAGGATGCGGGCGCGAAACGTCGCGATGCCGAACAGCAAGGCGCCCAGCATATACAGCAGGCCAGAGACGGCATAGATGGTCGGGAGCGGGCCGATATTGATCTCGTTGGTGTGGCTCGTGACGATCCCCAAGAGGGCCTCGACCACCTTCGGCGCCGCCGTCGCCAAGACCGGCGAGACGAAGGCTTCCATGAATTGAAAGGCCGCCGTGCTGGCATAGAAGAGGCTAAAGAGCACGTAGCCGATCAGGCCCAGCCAACCGGCCTTGCCCGCTTGCCGGGCGTACAGGCCCGTCAGGCCAAACAACCCGAAAATAGACATGCTGACGCCCAGGTAATGGACGAAGGCCCAGGCCGGAGTGGAGACCGAGGCCAGCACGTCGGCCGGATGGATCATCTGAATGATGATGAACAGGAGCCCGGCTGCCATGGCTGACAGACCGGCCGAGCGGATGACATTTGAGGCGGTGAGTTTCATGGTGCTCTCCGTGTTGGTTGTAGGTGGCTGCCGAACTGCGACCACACTTACAAGTTATCCGGAAGGGTGGTGAGGCGTCATCACCACGCGTGGTGATTGCCATGGTGATTGGCCGGCAAATTAGGAACAGGGCAGTGGTCGGCACAAAAAAAGGCCCTGGCGCGGCCCCCCCCCGTAAAAACGGGGGGGGGGCCCCGGCCCCCCGGGGGCGCAGA
>JBBRZY010000548.1:0-4016 GCA_038252885.1 Anaerolineales bacterium
CCATGGGCGGTGCCATACTTACCGTGCACGTGCACATCCTCGGTCTTGCCGCCCCAGATGCCCTCATAGTGGCTGTGGACGTGGTCGCCATGGGCGTGAACGGGGGCGGCCATAATGAACTGGCTGGCATAGCCGTCGCCGACGTAGAGGGTGTCGCCGTCGGCGGTGGTGGTGGTGGGCATGAAGCCTTTGGCTGGGTCGGCGTACTGCTCGAACTCGGGGCGGTGCAGAACATCCTGCACGTCGCCGGCGAGCGAGGCGATGATGACCGACTCGGTGGCGTTGGAGGCCAGCACCAGGCGCGGCTGCCCGGCGATCTGCTCGATGCGGGTGCTGTGGAAGTTGAGCGACACCAGATCGGGCGGCAGGGTGATTAGGTCTTGTTGGGTCAGGTCGGCGCTGACGCGCAGAATGCCCAGGCCGGGCATACCGTAATAAAGCTCGCCCTGCCCCGGGCGCTTGTCGGCGCCAAAGCTGCCGTGCAGGCCCTTCTCAAACGGCAGCGCCGCCGCCGGAACCTTGCGAAAGTCCTCGATATGCGAAAAGACAAACGAACCTTGCCCGCTCTGTTTGGTGGCTGACATCAATCCCTCCTGTGGGATTTCGGACCTTGGAGTCCGCGCGCTGGCGTGGTTGGCGGCGCAACACTTGCGCCGTGACGAGGCGGATTATAGTCGGAGCGCGGCCGAGCGCAAAATCAGCGGCGGGGCGGGCCTTGCCGGAGGGCCAGCCAACCGTTAGAATCGGAGGATGGACTCACGCAAACGAATCCGGGGCGTGGTGGTGTTGGAAGTGGTGGGCCTGCTGCTGCTGGTGGCGGTAGTGGTCAGGCTGGTAGCGCAGGCGCAACGCAGCGGCAGTGGGCCAGTGGCGGTCACGCCGCTGGTGGGCGAGACGGTGACGCCGAGCAACCTGCGAGCGACGGCGGAACAAGCTTCGGCCACCGCCACGCAAGCCACGGCGACCCCCGAGCCAACCGGCACAACGACACCCACACTGGTCCCAACCGCCACGCCGGTTATCACGGTGCTGGTGGCCGCAACGGGCGGCGGCCTGCGCCTGCGCGAGACACCCGGCACGAAGGGCGAGGTCATTCGGGAGCTCAATGCGCTGGACGTGCTGCAAGTCGTGGGCCGCACGGCCGACACGGCCTGGCTAGAAGTAATGACGGCCGCCGGCGAGCAGGGCTGGGTCAACACCAGCTACGTGGACGAGCCGGGCAACCTGGAGGTCGTGGCGGTGACGGGCACGGCCGAGGATGCGCCAATCACGACGCTAAACTACCTGTCGGGCGTGACCAGCCACGCGCGCGAGATCTTCCTGGCCGGGCGGGCGTTGGGCAGGAAGGACTTTGTGTTCAGCATGGTCGGCGACAGCAACACCGACAACCCGGCCTTTATGCTGCCGTTCGACGTGGGCGGTTACGACCTAGGCTCGTACGGTGATTTGCAGTTGACGGTGGACTACTTTAAGGGCTCGTTTTCGCGCGACAGCGCGGCGGCCGTGGGCGGCTTCAGCACCACCAAAGTGCTCGACCCGGCCAACGCCGACGGCCGCTGCAACGGCGGCGAGTCGCCGCTGGCGTGCGAATATCGGCTCAACCAGCCGAGCGTTGCGCTGATCTTGCTTGGTACGGGCGACCAGCACACCTGGCAGGGCTTCGAGGCGCGCTACCGGCAGATCATTGAGTACACCATCGCGCAGGGCATCGTGCCGGTGCTGATCACCAAGGCCGATGATTTGGAGTCACTGGAGAACACTGCGCCGGTCGGGTACATCAACGCCACCATCCGGCAACTGGCGGTCGAGTATGACGTGCCGCTGCTCGACCTGCGCCGGGCGGTGGAGGGGCTGCCCAACCGCGGCTGCAACCCGGACGGCTTTCACTACAACACGCCGCCCGATGGCCGCTCGGCCACGCTCGATGACGCGCACTTGCAGTACGGCTACAACGTGCGTAACCTGACGGCGCTGCAAGCACTGGACGCACTGCGGCAGTTCGTGCTGTATCCACCCCTTACTTAGCGGCCGAGGGTTCTAGAATACGAAGCGCCCGGCCGGAGCATTGGCTCCAGCCGGGCGCTTGGTTTTACTGGGCAGGCCGCGCCAGGTTAAGGGGCGTGCGTGATGGCGTAGAGCGTTTGCAGCGAGCTCTCGACGTGGACGCCAATGGCTTCGGCCGAGATGTGAAAGTCGTGGCCGGCCTCATCGGTCAGGCCATGATTGGCCATGGTGCGGGTCGCCAGGTCGAAGTCGATCACCGGCACGTCGTACTCGGCGCCCAGCGCCCGAATCTTGTCGTTGATGAAGTTCTGGGGCGCGCCGGCTTCCTCCCACTCGAGCGCGTCGGCCTTGGTGCGCAGAATGGGCAGCACGCCGATGCTCAGGGAATACTGGATCAACTGGCGATAGTAGTACTCAAAATGCTCGTAGGCAAAGTGATCGCCAGTGCCAAGCTCGATGAAGACCAGGCTGGCCTTGGTCACGCGCAGCTCACAGGCGAAGGGCGACTCGCCGATCTGGCATTGGGTGGGCGGCGCCAAGCCGGGGTCGAGGACCGACTGGGTGCTGTAGCCGCCGTTGACGGCCAGGCTGTCGCGCACCCAGGCGTTGCCGAACTGCCGCACGGTGGGGGCCAGGTAAGGGTGCTGCACATAGTCCCAGTTGCCGACGGCCACGACACCCTGGAACAGCCACGACTCGGAATTGCAGTCGCCGACGACGGCAAACATATTCGGGTCGCGCTGGTTGCCGGCAGCCGCGCGATAGACCTGGGCCATGTGGGCGGTGATGGTCGGCACCCAGGCCGGGAATGGCCCAGTGGGGGCGGTGTTGGGCGGCACATTCACCGCCGCCACCTGGCCGCCCACGCTGCCATCCACCGGCAGGCTCATCACTTCGCCGGCGAGTTTGCCCACGCCGAGGGTCAGCCAGCCGAGCGAGGGGCCGCCGTAGTTCACGCGCAGCCAGCCGCCGGTGCTGTCGCGGCCCACGGCCGTGACCACATTGCCAGTAAAGAGGGAGGCCAGGTGCTGGCTCGAGAAGTTGGCGGCGGAGCGCACATAGGTGCTCTTAGCGGTGATGGTGAATTTGAGCGTTAGCCCGGCCGTGCCGGGGTTGGCCCTCACCCCGCCGCCCGAGACGACGGCGGTGGCCTGTGGCGCCGGGCCGGCCGAAAGGGCCACCCCGACGACTGGCACCGCCGTGAGGGGGCCAGTGACCGTGCCATAGCTGGCGCGAATCCAGGTGCCACCGCTCGCCCCGGCCGCGTCGAGCGCCAGCCAACTGCTGTCGTCGGTGCGGCCAGTGATTAGATAAGTCTGGCCTTGAAACACAGAAAAGGTCGGCGCGCCCGACGCGCTTGGCGCGGCGCGCAAATAGGCGCTGGCCACCGACACCGTAAACGTCGCAGGGCCGGCGGCCTGGGTGGCCGGCACAACGCGCGCCCCCAGCCCAAGAAGGACCAGCACAATCACCCCACCCCACCACCACGGCCGCAACACCATTCTGCTCATCCTCGCTCCTTTCAACAGCCGCGCGACGAACACCGCCGCGCACAATAGAGATTAGCAGCCGCCGGACACGCCACGTTTAGCGGACCGGCAGCACGTAAGCCACCAGCATCAGATTAGCACAGTCATATTGCCGCTCCAGGCTGCTGCAGCACCGGCAAGTAGTTGGTTTGGTCGTAACGCTGAAAAGCTAGCGACAAGCCGGTGGCGAGGAGGTTGAGCGCCACGGCCGGCAGCACCCACAAGTCTTGCACGGTTAGGCGCGCCGCCAGGCGGTTGGTGAGCCAGTGCGGGGGTGGGCGCAGCCGGCTGGCGAGAAAGAGCGCCAGGCCCAGGCCTGTGATGACCCAACCCCACCCCAGCAAGTCGGGCGCGAGCGAGAGGACGAATTGGCCGACGACGACCAGGACGACGGCTAACCCGCCCAGCAGGGCGCGCGCCACCACCGAGGCGGAAGGCGGGGTGTCAGTGTTCAAGTATTATTCCCATCATTTCTTCGGTGGC
>JBBRZY010000549.1:0-4014 GCA_038252885.1 Anaerolineales bacterium
CAGCGTGGCGCGGTCGCCCACATCGCCGGTGACGACGGGCACGCCGCAGGCCAGCGCCTCGACCACCTTGAGCGGGCTGCGGGCGCGGGCGGTGTCGTCGGCGGCCACCGGGTCAACGACCACCTGGCTGGCGGCGTAGACGGCCGGCACGTCGGCGGCCGGCACGGGGCCGGTGAGGCGCACGCTGGCGGGCAGCGCGCGCGCGTCAATCGCGTGCGCGAGGCGGTCGTAGTCTTCGCCGCCGCCGACGAGGCACAGGATGGCGTCAGGCAACGGGATGAGCACGAGGGCAAAGGCCTCCAGCAGCAGCAGGATGGGATGGTTGCTCAGGCTAAGGCTGCCGAGGTAGAGGATCACCGGCTGGGCCGCCACGCCCCACTGCTGGCGCACGGCCGCGATCTGGGCGGGGGTGGCGGGCGCAAACCGGTCGGGATCGTAGCCATTGGGCACCAGGCGCAGACGCGCGGCGGGCACACCCAGGCGGCGGCAGCGCTCGAACAGGAAGGTGGTGTTGACCGTGACACCCCGCGCGACCAGCGGCAGGCGGTCTTCCCACCAGCGCACAATGGCGCGCTGCCAACCGCCGCCAAAGTGGTTGGAGACGGCCTCGTAGTCATCGCAATCGAGATACAGCCGGCGCCGACGCGACAGACGCGCGACCAGCCAACCAGCTAACCCGTTCATGGGTTGAGCCTTGCCAATGTGGATCACCTCGGCGCGGCTGCGCCAGGCGGCGCGGGCCAGCGCCAGGGCGGCCCAGGCGGTGACCCACAGCAGGGCGGCTGGGCCAAAGTAGGCGCGGCGGGCGCCAGCGCGCTGAATGTGCATTTGGGCGACGTAGCGCACGCGCACACCGTCCTGCTCGTAGGCGCGGCGCGCCAGCGTGTGCCAGGCGGGATGCAGCGCAGCGATTTCCACCGTGTGGCCGCGCCGGGCCAGGCAGCGGGCCACCGGCCAATAGCGGCCCAAGCCCGACGGACTGTCGAGGTCTTGGGTGAGCAGGAACAGGATGTGCATGGGCGCGATGGGAACTGAGGCGTAGCCGCTTTATGGGGAGAACGCGGTCATTATACACCAGCGGTGGGGGCGAAGATCGGCGGGGGCGGCAGCGCAGAGGCGGCAGCGACGGCCGACCCCGTACAAAAGTCCTGGCACTTCATAACGAGATTCAATTTGACAAACGGCCTGCAGACCCATAAACTTTTTGTAATTGTTGGTGGGGCCGCCACTGTGGATTCCAGGGGCGCGCATCCGGTACTCTAACTAGAATCTAATCTTCAGCGCCCTGTACAGCTCGGAAGGAGGACCACACAAGCCCTACGTGCCTCGGCTAAAGCCCGGCGCTAACTGGTGGCCGCTGTCCGACACGTTGGTGGCTGCAACCGACAATATACGATCTCCTATACGACATGTACGACATGACCTCAGGCGGCTGCCAGGCTTGCTTGAGGGAATTCTCGCCCTGTTAACTCATGGAGGAGAGCCTAATGCGATTAAGACTTATCCGGGTACTGGCCAGCCTAACGATCTTTTCGATGTTGGCCGCGCCAGTATCAGCCCAGGGCCTCGCCAGCGCCCCCGCCTCCCCGGCGGCCAGCGCTGGGTTTGACCGGGGCGCCCCCCCCGAGCTGCAAGCAGAAACCAACATAACGCAGATCGTTACGCAACGCGGCGGCCTGACAGACCGCCAAATAGCGGACAAATACGGCGCTTTGGGTGATCAAGAGGTGATCATCATCGCCCAGCTCAGCGCCCCCGATGTGGTCAATTATCGGGGCGGCATCTCTGGCCTAGCGGCCTCGGCGGCCCCCGACGGCCAGCGGTTCAACGCCCAAACGGCGGCCGCGCAAGCCTACATGGCCTACCTGGCCACCGAGCAGACTCTGTTTGTGGCCGAAGTGCAGCAGATTGATACCTCGGCCAGCCTGCTCTACAAATATTCCGCCGCCATCAACGGCGTGGCGCTGCGCGTGCCGGCCTCGGCCGTCGCGAAGATCAGCCAACTGCAGGGCGTGACGGCGATCTATGAGAACACGATCGCGCAGCTGGATACCGACCGAGGCCCGACGTGGATTAACGCGCCGGCCGTGTGGGCGGCGTTGGGCGGCCAGGACGTGGCGGGCGAGGATGTGGTCGTCGGCATCATTGACACCGGCGCCTGGTCACCCAACCCCATTTCGCCGACCCTGCCGTATACCGCACCGAATGGCTCGTATGCGGACGACGCGAGCGTCGTGGGCGGCGCGTATGCCTTTCCCTTCACCAGCGTGACCGGCGTGACCTACAGCGATCACCTGGGCGTGTGCAAGAGTGTCAGCCCGCAACCGAGCGACGACACCTTTGTGTGCAACAACAAACTCATCGGCGGCTATTGGTACTCGTTGGGCGGCAGCACGCGCCTGATTTCCGAGACCTATGACTCGCCGCTCGATCAAGACGGGCACGGCACGCACACCTCGACCACCGCCGCCGGCAACACGCTGACGGTGACCGCCGGCAGCACGGAGCTGCTGATCAGCGGGGTGGCCCCGCGCGCCCGCATCGTGGTCTATAAGGCGTGCTGGGACGAGGACCCAGACGACCCCGACGACGGCGGCTGCGCCTTCGTGGACACGACGGCGGCCGTCAATCAGGCCATCCTGGACGGCGTGAACGTCATCAACTACTCGATCGGCGGCGGGGCGACCGTGGGCGGTGACACCGACGCGGCCTTCTTGAATGCCCGCGTGGCCGGCATCTTCGTGGCGGCCTCGGCCGGCAACGACGGCCCGGTGGCAGGCACGGTGAATCACATCAGCCCGTGGGTGACCAGTTCGGCGGCTATGGATCACGACCGTGATTTCCGGGCCGACCTGGTGCTGACCTCGACCTATGTGTTGTCGATGCCCACCGACCTGGAAGGCGCTTCGGCCACCGGGGCGTACACCGGTCAGATCGTCCTGGCCCCGCTGCAGGGGATCGAGTCGGTGCTGCCCAGCCTGTGCAACGAACCGTATGCGCCCGGCACCTTCACCCAGGGCGAGATCGTCGTCTGCCGGCGCGGCATCGACCCGCGCGTGGAAAAAGGCTATAACGTGCTGCAAGGCGGCGCGGGCGGCTATGTGCTGGTCAACGCGGCCGCCAACCAGGGCCTGGCGCTGGACGCCCACTGGCTGCCGGCGGTGCACCTGGAGTTCAACGCCACGGCCTTCTCAGACGCCGGCGAAGACCTGGTGACTTACCTGAAAGCGGCGGCGCTCGCCACCGAAGTGGTCACGGCCACCATCTCCGGCGGCGCGCCGGTGTCGCGGGCCGGCGACGTAATGGCCGCATTTAGCTCGCGCGGCCCGACGGGCATCAACATCATCAAGCCCGACCTGGCCTCCCCCGGCACGGCCATCTTGGCGGGCTACACTCCGCAAACGTGGGAAAACTATGCCGCCAAGGGCAATTACTACGAGTTCCTGAATGGCACGTCCATGGCCAGCCCGCACACGGCCGGCGCTGGGGCGCTGCTGTTCGCGCTGCACCCCACCTGGACCCCGGTCCGCATCCAATCGGCGTTGATGACGGGCGGCGTGGAGATCGTTAGGGAAGACGGCACGACCGCGGCCGATCCGTTCGACCAAGGCAGCGGGCGCATCAACCTGGCGACCTCGATGCAGCCGGGGATGGTGTTCGACATCCCGAACGCGGACTACACGGCGGTGCTGTCGGGCACGAAAGCGATCGAAACGCTGAACTACCCGAGCATGGCGAACACTTTGTGCCTGGGCGCGTGCAGTTGGGTGCGCACCGGCACGAGCGTGTTGACGGCCACGGCCACCTACACCTGGCGGACGGAGAATGTGACCCCCGATCTGGTGGTCACGCTCGACGAGGCCTCGTACAGTGTGACGGCCGGCGCCAGCCAGGTGTTCACGCTGACGGCCGACGTGAGCGCGCTGCCGAATGACGGCAACTACGCTTTCGCGCGCGTGGTGCTGCACGACTCGGTCAGCGGCGTTGAGATCGTGCTGCCGGTGGCCGTGGTGC
>JBBRZY010000550.1:0-4011 GCA_038252885.1 Anaerolineales bacterium
CACCGCCAGCCCCAGCCACAGCGCGGTTAGCCCGGCCAGCGCGGCCTGCCCAAGCCGCTGCCGGCTGGCGGCCCCAGCGGCCACCGCTAAGCCGCACAGCGCCCAGGGAGCGAGCACCACAAAGTAACGCGGGTTGGGCACGAACGCCAGCCCCAGGCCGATGGGCAGGTTGAGCAGCCAGATGAGCAGCGGCGGCGCGCTGGCCCCGCCCAACAGCGCCAACGCCGTAAAGGTGGCGGCCGGGCGGCCCCGGCCGAGGCGCAGCGCGGCCAGCAGGCCCAGCGCCAGGGCCACCGCGCCCGCCAGGCTGAGCAGCCCGAAGCGCTCGATGTTGCTGGGGTCGCCGGCGAACAGCGACGCCAGGTAGAGCTTGAGCACGCCGACCAGCCCCAGGGTGCTCGGCGGCACGAAAGTATGCGGCGCGCGCGGCAGGTAGTACAGCACCCACGGCAGGCAGGCCAGCGCGATGGCCGCTTGCGCGCTGAGCCAGGTGAGCGCCAGCCGGCGTTTGTCGGGCGCGCGCCACAGCGCGATGAAAAACGCCAAGTTTTGCGCCAGCAGCACGCCGCTGAACAGATACAGCGTCAGCAGACCGGCCGCGTTGACGGCCACATAGGCGGCCCACACCAGCCAGCCATGGCGCCGTTGACGCCAGAGCGCGCTCGCCAGCACGGCCGAGGCCAGCGCCAGGACGGTGGCCAGCGCATATTGGCGCACCTCCTGCGAGTACCAGATCAGCAGGCGGTTGAGGGCCACCAACCCCACCGCCGCCAGGGCGGCGCGCTGGCCCGCCAATGGCCGCACCAGCCGGTAGGCCAGCGGCACGAGCAGCACGCCGGCCCACACCGATAGCAGCCGCACGGCCACGGCCGAGTCGCCCATGAGCACTTGCCACAGGTGCAACGCCGCGTAATAGACCGGCGGCTGGGTGTCGTGGCTGGTCGCGGCCAGCATCTCGGCCAGCGGCAAGCGCGCAAAGTAGACGCTGTAGCCCTCGTCCCACCAGATGAATTTGTCGCCCAGGCGGTAGAGCCGCAGGCCGGCTGCCAGCAGCGTGAAGCCGACGGCTAACCAGAAAGCCTGGTGGCGCGCAAAAAAGGTGAGGCCGCTTGTGATCGTCGAACGCAGTTGGCGGGCCGGAGACACGGGCGGATTGTACTGCGGAATGATGAGGCGGAGACAGTGATCGGTCTAGGCGTTCAGGCCTCGGCCTACTGCGGCGCGACGAACAGCACTTCGGGGTACTGCGCCGCCGGGCCGTCGAGCAGCGGGGCGGCCTCGCCGCGCAGGTGGCGGTTGAAGAAGGCCAGCGGGTAGGCATTGAGCGCGTGCAGGTAGCGGTAGACGCTGCCGGCCTCAAAGTCGGCCAACTGCGAGAGCAGCGGGAACCACAGCGCCGCGCCGGTGAAGTGCAGCGGGTTAGCGCCTTTCAGCGTCAGTGCCGTGGCCCCGGGCGGGGTTGGCCCGCCGCGCCCGAGCGCCAGCACCGGCTGGTTGATCACCGGCCACGCGCCGGCGGCCTGCCCTAGTTCTGTTAGGGCCGGCGACCAGCGGCCGTCCAGGCTGGCGACCGCGCGCACGCGGCTATCGTCGGCGGCCAGCGCCAGCGCCGCGCTGCCGCCCAGGCCCACGCCGACCGCGCCGACGCGGCTGAGGTCGAGCAGGCCGGCGTAGGGCTGGTTGACGCCCGGCGCGTTGAGGCGCTCCAGGTCGTCGAGCACGGCCCGCATATCGGCCGTCCACAGCGCCAGACTCTCGGCCGCCAGCGCGCCCCACGGTTCGCCCTCGGCGCGAATCTCGGCCAGGCGTTGCGTCAGGTTGAGGCGCGGGTTGTCGAAATCCAGCGCCACCAGGCGGCCGTCGGGGAACAGCGTGGCCAGGCTCTCGCCGGGATGGCTGACGCTGAGCACCCAGTAGCCGTGGCTGGCGAGCGTCTCCATTAAGTGGCTGCTACTCAGCGCGTTCTCGAGCCCGTAGCCGTGTGAGAACAGCAGCACCGGCCACGGCCCGGCGGCGGGCGCAGCGTCGGGCCGCGCGAAAGTGGTGAGGTGTGTGATCTGGTTAAGCGCCGCGCCCGGCAGCCGGTGGAGGGCCACCAACTGGCGCAGCGTGTCGGGCAGGGGTTGCTGCCGGCTCAAAAGCGTGAAGGCTGGGCGTGGATAGAGCACGCCGCCCTCGGGGAAGCCGACCGTGCCGCCCAACCGCGCGGCCTCGGCCATGGCCGAAGGGAACCAGGCGTTGACCATCAGCGTTCGCAGCCCGCCGGGGCCGGCCGCCGCTGCGTCGGCCGCAAATGGATCAATCCGCCGCGCGTCTACCACCTGCCAGGCGGCCGTGCCCACCGCGTGCGGCCCGCTCGGTTTTGGCCAGCCAAATTGAGTGCACATTGAGATAAGCCTCGCTAGAAAGTTAAGATGACGCCGCCGAGCGACAGCCCGGCCCCGGTGCCCACCAACAGCAATTCCTCGCCGCGCTGAATGCGCCCGCCGCGCACCGCTTCATATAAAGTGGACGGCAGCGAGGCGGCCACGCAGTTGCCCAGCCGGTCGAGCGTCATCATCGTCTGCGCCGCCGGCCAGCCAAACAACTGCATCGCCCGCAGCCCCACCTTGCTGGGCTGGTGCGGCACCACCAGCTTAATCGCGCCCAGCCCGTGCGACAGCCCTGGCCGCAGCTTCTCTAAAAACGGCCCGCTGTGGGTCAGCGCCATGCGCAGCACCTCTGGCCCGTTCATGTGGAACAGGTTGTCCTCTGGCCGCGTGTCGGGATGATTGGGCGGCCGGCGCGAGCCTGCCCCGCGAATGGCGGTGTGGTCCGCGCCGTCGCCGTAGGTCTCGAAGCGCGCGGCGCGCACGGCCGAGGCCTCGCCGGCAGGCGTGCGCACCACCACCACCGCCGCCGCCGCATCGCCGATGAGCGAGGCGCTCTACGGCTCCTTGAAGTTGATGCCGACCGAGCCGATCTCGGACGTGACAATTAGGATGCGGTGATAGCGGCCGGTCGCCAGCAGCGTGGCGCTCAGATCAATCGCGGCCAGGAAGCTCAGGCAGGTGGCATGCACGCTCAGGGCGGCGATGCCCGATTGCCCCAGCCCGAGTTGGCGCTGGATCAGCGGCCCGCCGTCGGGGATGGCCTGCTCGGGCGTGCCGGACGCGTTCAGGATCAAATCGATGTCGGTCAGCGCCAGCCCGGCCTCGGCCACCGCCTCGCGCGCGGCCTGCGCCCCCATGAACGAACTGGTCTCGCCGTTAGCGCCCGCCGCCCAGCGCCGCTCACGCACGCCGCTGCGCCGCTCGATCCAGCCGGCTGGCAGCCCGCACAGCACTTCGACTTCGCGGCTGGGCACTACCCGCGCTGGCAGGTAGCGCCCCAGACCGATGATCTTGAGGGGCAGCGCCATCTTAGAACCCATACCTCTGGATGATCGGGATCGCCAGCCGGTCCATCAGCGTCTGCAAAAAGCGCCACGGCCGCCGCCGCCCGGCCGGCAGGTGGGCCGTGTAAACGGCATTGTACTCGATGGCCGGCTGCCCGCCGCGCAGCCGCTTGAACGGCCCGACCCCGGCGCTAAAGTGCACCACCCGCCCGGCCGCCAGCGCGTCGAGTGAGGTGAGCGCAGTTAACATACGGTACAGCCCGAGTTGTTTGGGCAGCGCCGTGTCGTAGCCGAACAAGGGCGCGGTGATAAAGTCGCCGCGCGTGACGTAGCCCAGCAGCGCGTCGATGCGGTCGTGGCGGGCCAGGGCTTTGAAAGTCAGCAGCCGCTCGGCCAGCGCCAGGCGGATGAAGGCGGGCGTGAACTGCGGGTTGTAGGGCGAGTACTTGCGCAGATAGAGGTCGTTATACAAATCTACGATGCGCTCGGCGTCGCTGGGCGTGAGGTCGTCTCGCGTCAACACTTGATAGGGCGTGCGGCCCAGCAGCTTGAGGTCCGACCGGAACTCGTGGGTGCGCTGCACGGCGCGCTGCTGCACGGGCTGGTAGTAGACGTTGCGGCTGAAGAGCAGCGCC
>JBBRZY010000551.1:0-4011 GCA_038252885.1 Anaerolineales bacterium
CCATCATCATTGTGGCGCTGATCGGCGGCAACAGCAATTACACGCAATACCTGCTCTACCTGCTGGGCGCGCTGGTGATCTTCGCCCAGTACATCACGGCCTACGTCTTTTCGGGCATGACCGTGGCGCTGATCTACGGCTACCTGACCGACGGCGACGGCCAGTTGGGCAAGGCCTTTGGCGTCATCCGCCGCGACGCGCTCGATTTGGTCAGCCTGGCGGCGGCCTCGACCGTGGTGACGCTGATCACCCGGCTGCTGCGCGGGCGCAGCGGCCGGCGCAGCCTGGTCGGCGGTATCGCGGCCTCAATCATTGACACGGTCTGGACCACGGCCACCTTCTTCATCTTACCGGCCATGATCATCGAAGACCTGAGCCTGCCGCAGGCCCTTAAGCGCGCCACCTATCTGATCAAGAACAATCTGCTGCTGGTGAGCGTGACCGAGATCGGCGTCGGCACGGTGGTGGGGCTGGCGAGCTTCTTGCTGGTGATGGCGGCGCTGGCCGTGGCCGGCGGGCTGTTCTACCTGCTGTTCAACGTCAACCTGATCCTGGCGATTATCGCGGCGGTGGTGGTGGCCTTCCCGGCCATCGCGCTGGTGACGGCCTTCTCGTCCTACGTCACCACGGCCTACCACACCTGCCTGTTCATCTGGGCCACCGCCACCGAGCGGGCCACGAACACCGGCCAGGCCACGCAGTCGGTCGCCATCCCCGGCCCGCTGGCGGCCGTGCTCAACCGCTCGTTCTAAGCGCGACTGAACCCAACCATGCGAACTGAGTTGTTGACCTGGGACGATGTGGATCACTTGATGGATGTGCTGCTGCCGCAGCTGAAGAATCCGTTTGACGCCATCCTGCTGATCACGCGCGGCGGCATCGTGCCGGGCGGCATCATCAGTGAGGCGCTGAACATCAAAGTGGTGCTGACGGCGGCGGTGGATTTTCCGATGGACACCGGGCCGGCCAAGCTGCTGGCCTGGCCGGAATTCTTGCAGTTCCCCGACGCCGACCTGCTGGCCGGCAAGCGCATCTTGGTGGTAGACGATGTGTGGGGCAGCGGCCGGACGATCACGGCGGTGAAGAACCGGGTGGAGTCGGCCGGGGGCTTTCCGGAGCTGTGCGTGCTGCACTACAACCCCAGCCGCACGCTGTTCAGCAAGGCCTGGCCCAACTACTACGCCGCCAGCACCGACGCCCGCATCCGCTATCCGTGGGAGATTGACCGGAGCGGCGGGCTGGAGGGCGTGTACGGCAATACGCCGGAGACGAATTAAGCGCAAAGAAAAAGAAGGCGAAGAAAAGCGCTAACCCCAGCGAGCGCGCGTCAGGATTTCTGACGCGCGCTCGTTTTGTTTTGGTTTATGGAAACACCTGCGCCGCAAAGTCGCCCTTGCCGACGACGACCGAGATCACGCTGCGCTTGGGGCCGGCGGGCGTGACGGCCAGCAGGATGGCCTCGCCCACCAGCCCGGCCTTGAGCGTCTTGGGGTCGAAGCCGGGCACTTGCCCAATGAACTGCCAGGCATAGCCCAACTGCACCGGGTACTCGCCGAAGTCACGGTCGGCCAGGGCGGGGAAGGCTTGCAGCGCCAGCGCCAGGGCGTCGGCTCGTTGGCTGGGGGTCGCCGCGCCGTCGAGCGAGAACGCGCCCAGGCTGGAGGCGTTGATGTCCACCGTCAGGTCGCCCGCGACGGTGCCGCTGCCATAGCTGACCGAGGCCGCGCCGCCTTGCAGCAGGGCGGCATAGGTCTGCACCGCCAACCCGGCGGTGGCGTTTTGCGCCTGGTCGCCATCCTGCGGCAGCTTGATCTGGCGCGCAATGTCGGTGTCGAGGCCGCCGGCGCGCAGCACTGTGACTGAAATACCCAACACATCCTGCGCGTAGGTCGTAATCGCGGTCGAGGCGACGGCCTGATCCACCTGAGCGTCAGTCGCGAAGGCCTGGGCGGTCTCGACCGCCCCGCCCGCCTGCGAGGCGAGCGCCTGGGCGGTGGGGGCCAACTGGGTGGCGCCGGCGACGAGTGTGCCGCCCAAGGCCTGGGCGGTGCCGGCCAGCGCGGTGGCGGTGCCGGGCAGGTGCGCCAACGCGGTGCCGGCCTGCTGCCCGCCGGCCTGCGCGGTTTGGGCCAGCACCCCGGCCGTGCCGCTGAGGCTGTTCACATCAATCGGCGGGCCGCCCTGGCAGTTGACGAGCAAAAAGATAGAGAGAAAAGAAAGGGGAAGAGAAAAAGGGGCGACCGGCGGACGGGAGGGGCGGGAGGGCATGGGGTCACCTACTCTACGATAACGAGTACGCGGGTAGAACCTGAGAGCGATTCTACCCGCGTTTGCCCTGCGCCCCTACTCGGCCGTTACGCTTGGACGACCAGCGCCGTAACCATGCCGAACATGCCGTGGTTAGACTCGGCGTGGGTGAGGATGTGGCAGTGGTAGGCCCACAAGCCGGGGTCGTCGCACAGCACGGTCACGTCCCAGCGCTCGCCGGGGGCCACGCTCAGCGTGTCGCACAGGAAGGGGGCGGGCAGCTTATAGCCGTCCCTGGCAAACACGCTTTGCGGCATCCCGTGCAGGTGCATCGGGTGGATCATCAGCCCCTCGTTCATGTAGCGCACGCGGATGGTTTGGCCGAGCTTGGCGACGATGGGCTGGGTGTAGGGGAAGCCCCGGCCGTTGATGGTCAGGCCAATGCCGGCGTCGTTGAGGATCATCACGTAGTCGGCGTCCACGGCCGGGTCGACGCGCTTGTCTTTGGGCTCGATGATGAACGCGCCCATCAGCCCCTTGGTCACCTGTTCGGCGGCGTTGTGGTGCGAGTGGTACATGTGCGAGCCGGGGTTGATGACGGTGTACTCATAGGTGAAGCTCTCGCCCGGGCGGATGGGGTCTTGGGTGAGGTACGGCACGCCGTCCATGGCGTTCGGCGCGCGCACGCCGTGGAAGTGGATCGAGGTGCTCTGCGTCATCTGGTTGTGGCAGATCACCCGCACCTTGTCGCCCTCGGTCACGCGAATTTCGGGGCCGGGCACCACGCCGTTGTAGAGCATGGCCGGCACAGATTGATCGGGCGTCACGGCCCAGGTGCCTTCGGTGCAGGTGAGCTCAAAGACCTTGAAGCCGTCGGCGGCGAGCGTGGGCGTCATGGGCGTGCGCCAGAAGGTGGGGTCCGCGCCAATGCCATCCACGAAGGTCTTGAGGCCGGCCGCGTGCATGGCGTCCATGTCGGTGGCGACGGGCGCGGGCGTGGCCATGCCGGCGTGCGGGTCGGGCGTGAAGGTGGGGATGACGACGGGTGTGACCAGGTTGGCCGGGGCGCAGGCGGCGACGCCCAGCCCGGTGCCCAGGCCGACGCCGGCCAGGGTTAGAAACTTGCGGCGAGAGATGGTCTTCGATGGCATACCAAACGGCTCCTCTTAGTCGGAATTCGATGGGAGCATTGTGGCACGCGGGCCGGAAGCGCGGCAGGGTCAGGTGTATGTGATTTAGGGTGACGTATGTCACGCTGCGAGGTAACAAAAAACTCGCCGACTGGTGGGCGAGTTTCCTTAACTTGATTGTAGCACGTTGCCCCGGCCAGAAACAGGCTTGAAAACGCGACGGGGTGAGGCTAAGCTACAGGGCACACCCATAGGCAGATGGCAGGAGAGGACAGGATAGATGCACTTGTTCATCGTTCGGCACGGTCAGAGTTTGGGCCAGGTCGATTCGGCCTGGAATAACCATCCCGACACAGCCCTCTCGCCACTGGGTGAGCGCCAGGCCGAGGCGGTGGCGCTGCGCCTCAAGACGCAAGGGGTGACGCGCGTCATTAGCAGCCCGCTGGTGCGCGCGCTGGGCACGGCGGCCCGCATTGCAACGGCCGTGGAGCGCCGGATTGAGGTGTGGCCGGAGCTGCGCGAGGGCTGGGTGGGTGGCTATCAGAGCTTTGGGCGGCAGAACTTGATCGGCCGCTTTCCGCAAGCCGATCTGCCCGAGAGCATGGCTGAGGCCGGCTGGGTGCATGCGAGCGAC
>JBBRZY010000552.1:0-4002 GCA_038252885.1 Anaerolineales bacterium
CGAGGGCACGGTGATCGAGGCCATGCCCAGCACGACCTTCCGGGTGCAGCTCGATAACAATCACACCGTGTTGGCCTATTTGTCGGGCCGGCTGCGAAAGTACTACATCCGCATCCTGCTGGGCGACCGGGTCAAAGTCGAGCTCTCGCCCTACGACCTGAAGCGCGGCCGCATTGTCTACCGCTTCAACTCCGGCGGCGGCCAGATGCCCCCGCCCGACGCGCCCGTTTAGCGCGCTGGCTAGCTGGTCAAGAAATAAAAACCGCCTCGCATGTGCGAGGCGGTTTGCGTTTAAGGTGGTGGAGGGGTCTAAAGCGAATAAAGGGTCCAGGGGGCCTAAGGGTTAGGGCAGGGTCGGTGTCGATTGGCAGGCAGGCATCGCGCTGTTGGTGGTTGGCCACCGTCCGAACGCCGGCACGATCGGACGCTGCTCTACCCTTTAGCCCCCTTATTCCCCCTAGACGCTTTAGGCCCTTACGCGTCGGCGCGTTCCGCCACAATTGCCACCCAGTCGTCAATCTGCTCCTGCGCCACGAGCGTCAGGCCGGCGCGTTCGAGCGCCGCGTTCACATCGGCGGCCTGCACGTCGAGGATGCCCGAGACGATCAGCCGGCCGCCGGGGGCCACCGTGTCGGCCAGGCCCTGGCCCAGCAGCAGAATGATCACGCGCGCCAGGATGTTGGCCACCACCAGCGGCACGCCGCGCCACTGCGGCCCAAACTGCCCCGCCAGCAACTCGGCCAGCGAGCCCTGCGCCACCTGCACCTTGTCGGCCACGCCGTTGGCGGTGATGTTCTCGCCGGCCACGCGCACCGCTTCGTCGTCTACATCCAGCGCCAAAATCGGCCCGGCCCCCAGCTTGGCGGCCGCAATCGAGAGAATGCCCGAGCCGGTGCCCAGGTCGAGCACGGGCGCGCCGGCCGGCAGGTAGCGCTCAATCGCCATCAGGCACAACTGCGTGGTCGGGTGCGTGCCGGTGCCAAACGCCATGCCGGGGTCCAGGCGGATCGCCACATCGTCCGGCTGGAGCGCCGGGTCGAGCCAGGCCGGCACGATCATCAGCCGGCGACCCAGGCGCAGCGGCTGAAAGTGCACCTTCCAGCCCTCCGACCAGTTGGTCTCGGCAATTGGCTTGTAGCTCGGCTCGGGCAGCGGCAGAATTTGCCCCAGGTGCCAGAGCGCCTCTTCCATCTGTTGGCGGCGGGCCTCCAGGCCATCGTCTACCACCAGGTAGGCGCGCACCAGCACATCGCCGGTGGGGCGCTGCTCGTCCGTCTCGGGCACGGTCTCGAGGCGGGTGGCTTCCAGTGCCACGCCCTCGGGCGCAAAGCGCGCCAGCACATCGGCCACGGCCTCGGCCGTCTCGCCGTTCACAGTGAGGGAAACTTCCAGCCATTGCATGGTCAGGTCTCTATTCTGGGATGGGGAGCACCGGCGCAAAAACTTCCGGTTGGGTAGAACAAGGGTGAGATTTCTCACCCCCGCCGGCGTATTGTTGAGACAACCGGCCGGTGGGGGTTCGAAATGACAGCTATGAAATAGTGGTTAGTCCGAGGGCTGGTGGTGCCGGCGCGTTACTGCCCGCCGCTGATGAGCACCTCGCGCACGTGGTCGATCAGGCCCTTCTCTTGCGGGATGGCGTCGGCCGGCAGCGTCTTGGCCAGCTCTTTCATGAGCTTCTTCTGCTCGCTCGACAGGTTGGTGGGTGTGGTCACGGTCACCAGCACATACATATCACCGCGCCCGCTGCGCTGCAGGCGCGGCACGCCCTTACCGCGCAGGTGCACCACGTGGCCGGGCTGCATCCCGGCCGGCACCTTGAGCTTCTCAGTGCCACTCACGGTCGGCACAGTGATGTCGGTGCCCAGCGCGGCCTGCGCCAGGTTGACCGACACCTCCAGCACAATGTCGTCGCCCTGGCGGCGGAAGTACTTGTGCGGCTGCACGCCAATCGCCACGTACAGGTTGCCGTTCGGGCCGCCGTTCAGCCCCGGCTCGCCCTCGCCCGACAGCCGAATCTGCGTGCCGCTGTCCACCCCTGGCGGGATATTGACCGTCAGCCGGCGCGTCTGGCGCACCTGGGTGCGGCCGTGGCAGGTGTGGCAGGGCGTGGCGATGGTCTCGCCCTTGCCCTGGCAGGTGGGGCAGGTCGACACATTGACCATCGAGCCCAAGAAGGTCTGGCGCACCTGGCGCACTTCGCCCGCGCCGTTGCAGGTGTGGCAGCGCACCGGCGTGGTGCCCGGCTCGGCCCCGGCCCCTTTGCAGGTGCCGCAGACTTCGTGGCGCGTGACCTGCACTTCCTTCTCGACGCCGCTGATGGCCTCCTCGAAGGCGATGGTCAGGTCATAGCGCACATCGGCGCCGCGGCGCGGGCTGCGGCGCGTGTTGGTGCGCTGCCCAAAGCCGCCGAAGATGCTCTCAAAGATGTCTTCCATGCCGAAGCCCGACATATCGGGCGCGCCCGAACCGCTGACGCCGGCGTGGCCGTAGCGGTCGTAGGCCGAGCGCTTCTGCTCGTCCGACAGCACCGCATAGGCTTCGTTGAGTTCTTTAAAGCGATCTTCCGCGCCGGCCTCTTTGTTCACATCGGGGTGATACTGCTTGGCCATGCGCCGGTAGGCCGACTTGATCTCGTCGCCGCCGGCGGTGCGGGTGATGCTCAGGATTTCGTAGTAATCGCGTTTAGTAGCCACAGCTCGTTGGCAGAGCGCAAAAGCCGCCGGCGCGCGCGCGGCGCCCAGACGGCATTTGCGCTCTGTCGTTTACCTCTCGTTGCGCTAAGCGTCCTTGAATTCGCCTTCGACCACGTCATCGCCGCCCGCCCCGGCCGGGCCTTGCGGTCCACCTTCGTCGGCCGGGCCGCCGCCCATGTCGGGTCCGGCGCCGCCCGGCTGCTGCGGTCCACCCTGGTCGCCGTACATGGCCGAGCCGACGGTCTGCACGACCTGATACAGCTCGTTGGTGGCCGTGGTGATGGCGGCCAGGTCGGCGCCTTCCAGCGCCTTGCGCAGCGCCTTAACCTTGTCTTCCACGTTGGTCTTGATGGCGGCCGGCACCTTGTCGCCGCCGTCGCGGAGGGCCTTCTCGGCCGTGAAGATGGCCGCGTCGGCGGTGTTGCGGGCTTCCACTTCCTCGCGCCGGGTCTTGTCTTCGGCGGCGTGGGCGGCGGCCTCGCGTACCATCTTCTCGACCTCGTCCTTAGCCAGGCCCGACGAAGCGGTGATGGTGATGTGCTGCGAACGGCCGGTGGCCTTGTCGGCCGCTGAGACTTTCAGGATGCCGTCCGCGTCAATGTCAAAAGTCACTTCCACCTGCGGCACGCCGCGCGGCGCGGGTGGGATGCCGTCGAGGATGAAGTTGCCCAGCAACTTGTTGTCAGCCGCCATCGGGCGCTCGCCCTGCACGACCTTGATTTCCACCGAGGTCTGCATGTCCGAGGCCGTCGAGAACACCTGGCTCTTGCGGGTCGGGATGGTGGTGTTGCGCTCGATCAGCGCGGTCGCCACGCCGCCCAGCGTCTCAATCGAGAGCGACAGCGGGGTTACGTCGAGCAGCAGAATGTCTTTGACTTCGCCGCCCAGCACGCCGGCCTGAATGGCGGCGCCCACGGCTACCACTTCATCCGGGTTGACGCCCTTGTGCGGCTCGCGGTTGAAGATGCGGCGCACGGCTTCTTGCACGGCGGGCATGCGGGTCATGCCGCCCACCAGCACCACTTCGTCAATGTCGGCCGGCTTGAGCTTGGCGTCGTCCAGCGCGCGCGTCACCGGGCGGATGGAGTTCTGAATCAGGTCGTCGGTCAACTGCTCCAGCTTGGCGCGGGTGAGGGTCACGTTCAGGTGCTTGGGGCCGGAGGCGTCGGCGGTGATGAAGGGCAGGTTGATCTCCGTCTGGGCCACGGTCGAAAGCTCGATCTTGGCCTTCTCGGAGGCTTCCTTCAGGCGCTGCAGGGCCTGGCGGTCGGCGCGCAGGTCAATGCCCTGGTCCTTGAGGAACTCG
>JBBRZY010000553.1:0-4001 GCA_038252885.1 Anaerolineales bacterium
TCGAAATCGTCTAGCACCTCGGCCGGGTTCGCGTACAAGCCATACTGCACCAGCAGCCGCGCGCGCTCGGCGTAGGCCAGCCCAGCGGTCGGTGTGGCGGCGATCCACGCCTGCACGTCAGCCAGGGCGTCTTCGATCAGCCCCAATTGTTCGTTCGCCTGCGCGCGGCCCGCCAGCGCTGCTGTGTTGCTGGGCTCGGCCGTCAGCGCCGTGCCAAAGGCATCCGCCGCCAGTTGTGCATCACCCTGCGCCAGAAAAAGTTGCCCGGCGATAATCGCCTGCCCCGAGCGTGATGGCCGCGTCGCCAGCCACACGCCGCCGACTGCCAGCGCGGCCACGACCAGTGCGCCTGTCAGCCAGGCTGTCCAGTTGCGCTGCTGGTACGCGGCCGGGCGCGGCTGACTGGTCGGCGGCAGCGTCTCGGCCAGCCGGTTGGCCGCAACTGGCCAGGCCGCCTCGTCGTTGCCGGGCGGGTCGAGCGCCAGGCCGTTGGACTCGCCCAGCGCTCGCAGCGCTTGCCACATCTCACCTGCGCTCTGGTAGCGGGCCTCGCGCCGCTTGGCCAGCGCTTTCGCCAACACGGCCTCCACCTCCGGCGGCAGGTCTGGGTTGATCGGGCGGATGGCGGGGATGGGCGCATTGAGGTGCTTGAGCAGCACGGCCACCGAGGTGTCGGCGTCGAACGGCAACTGGCCCGACAGGCACTCGAACAGGATGACGCCCAACGCGTACACGTCGGCGCGATGGTCGGCCGGCTCGCCCTGCGCCTGCTCCGGGCTCATGTAGGCCGGCGTGCCGATGCTCACGCCGCTCTCGGTCAGCCGTTCTGCGCCCAGCAGCCGCGCGATGCCAAAGTCAGTCAGCACGGGCCGGTCGTTGGCCGCCAGCAGGATGTTGGCTGGTTTGAGGTCGCGATGCACCATGCCCTGGCTGTGCGCGTAGCCCACCGCCGCCAGCAAAGCGCGGAACAGCCGTAGACCGTCGGCCAGTTCGAAGCGCGCGCCGCGCCCGAAGAGGTCATCTAGCCGGGCCTTGAGCGTCTGCCCGGCGATGTACTCCATCACCATGAACGGCCGGTCGCCGTCCACGTCGAAGTCGTAGACCTGCACGATGTGCGGGTGCTGCAATTGAGCGATGGCGCGCGCCTCGCGCCGAAAGCGCGCCACGAAGTCGGGCGCCTCGGCCAAATGCGCGTGCAACACCTTGATCGCCACCGGCCGGCCGAGCGTGGGGTGCAGGGCCTGATACACCTCGGCCGTTGCGCCCCGGCCCAGTCGGTCGAGCAGGAAATATTTGCCGATCTGGTCGGCACCGGGGGGCTGGGCAGCATCGCTGGCGGACATATGGCTTGATTATAGGCGCATGGGCAAATGGCGCTCAGGAAGTGCTGGGGACTGTGGGGATACTGGGCGAGGGACTCTGGGGCGGCCAACTACTCCTTTGACACACAACCCGCCGGCGGGCGTTGTGTATTGTTGCCGTGGCAATATCCGTCCGGCGCGGCAGGCACGAACCCGCCACCTTCCTATGAAACGGCCATCCGCAGAATCCGTATCCGTGCGCCCGTTGACGTGCCGCCCCATTTCGGGTAACATTGCGCCCACGCTTCGGACTTGCGGGCTTGCCCAGTTTGCCGGGTGAGCCCTTTTTTGCGCGAAAAAGCCAGCCATGGAACCAGAAACCCACTCCCACCCGCATCCGCACGAACATGCTGTCGACCAAGATCATGTGCACGAGACTGGTCACGATCACGATCATGACCACGATCATGACCACGAGCACGGCCACGATCATGACCACGAGCACGGCCACGAGCATGAACATGAGGACGCGGACGGCGACACCATCACGGCCGATATTGTTAACATCGCCCAGGGCGCGACCAACATCGTCAACGCCACCCAGGTGACGGTGGAGCAGGGCGCTATTGCCCAGGTGAACGCCGAAGTGGTGACCGTGGAAGAGGGCGCCGTCGCGCTAGCGATGGTGGACACCCTCAACACCAGCAACGCCGCCGTCTTGGCCGTGCTGGCTGACAGGGCCACCCTGGTAGACACCTCCGCCGGGTTGGTGGTGGCCGATCAGGTGGATATGGCCAACGGGCGCGTGGGTGTGCTGCTGGCCGGCAAGGTGCAGGGCTCGGTGACGACTCTGCTCGATACGCGCCAGGCGGCCGTAGCTGGTTTGGCCGCCGGCCTGGCCATTGGCCTGGTGCTGTTTTTCGGCCGCCTGCTGCGCCGCCGCTAATGTTATTTTCGCTGCCGCCCGGCTTGGGCGCGGCGACTGAATGGCGCGCAGGTAACCCGCCTGACGGGTGAGAGGCGCGCCGGGAGAGATAAATCGATGGACCCCTTCAAGTTATCCGCTACCCGCCGCACCCTGGTCGGCAAGCAGGTCAGCCAGTTGCGCCGCGACGGGCAGTTGCCGGCCGTGGTCTACGGCCCCGGCCGCGAACCGCAGTCGGTGCAGCTCAACGCGCGTGAGGCCACCAAGGTGCTCAGCCGCGTGCATGGCGCCGAGTTGATTGATTTTGAGCTCGATGGCCAGACCAGCAAGGTGCTGGTGCACGACCTGCAGCGCCACTCGATTCGCGGCGACTTTCTGCATGTCGACTTCTATGCGGTGGATATGGACCGCGTGATCCGCGTTCACATCCCCATTCGCCTGACCGGCACGTCGCCGGCGGTCACGAATGCCTCGGCCGTTCTCGTGCGCGGCGTCAGCGGCGTCGAGGTGGAGTGCTTGCCTGGCAACCTGGTCACCTTTATCGAGGCTGACCTGAGCGCGGTTGTGGAGATCGGCCAAGCCCTGCACGTCAAAGACCTGGTCGTGCCCGCCAACATCCAAGTGCTCACCGACGGCGAAGACCTGGTGGTGCGCGCCACGTTCCAGGCCAAGGAAGAGGATCTCTCGACCCCGGTGGCCGTGGCCTCGACCGATGTGGATGTGATTGATAAGGGCAAGCTCGAAGAAGAGGGCGAAGAAGGCGCGGCCCCCGCCAAGGGCGGCGCGGCGAAAGCCCCGGCGGCCAAGTCTGGCGGCAAGAAGTAGTCTCAGCCGCCCAACTGTTTGGAAAACAAAACCGGCCAGCAATCTGCTGGCCGGTTTTCTGTTAAGCCGGGGTGTCGCGCGCGAAGCACGCCGTCCGCCCAAAACAGCGCACAGTCTGCCAAGGCTGCGCGGTCAGGCCGAACCCAGGCCTGGCCCCAGCACCTGGATCAAGTTGAGCAGCATCCGGGCTGTTGCGCCCCAGATGGTGTAGCCGCCATAGTGCAGGTAGTAGACCGGAATCAGCGGCCCCGGCACGATCGGCTCGCGCTGCTTGATTTCGAGGTTGGCCGGGTCCGCCAACCAGCGCAGCGGCGCGCCAAACACCACCGACAGCTCGTTGATTGACAGTACAAACTCATACGGCCAAGCGAACACGCCCACGACCGGCGTGATGTGATATTGCGTCACGGTCAACAGGGGGTCGAGTTGCCCCAGCACCGTTACATCGGTGCGCTTCAGCCCAATCTCCTCCTCGGCTTCGCGCAGCGCCGTGTCCACGCGGTCGCGGTCTTCGGGGTCCACGCGCCCGCCGGGGAACGACACCTGGCCTTTGTGCGTCTCCACCTGCTCGGTCCGCAGCGTGAACAGCACATGCCACTCGTCCGCGTGAAAGTACAGCGGCACCAACACCGCCGCCGGTCGCGCCTCCCACTCAGCGCGCGTCGTCGCCGTGCGCGCCGCCAGCGCGGCCTGCAAGTAAGCCGGGAGGTCAGCCATGTGCCTCAACCATTCGATTGCCTGCTACTCCGGCAGTTCCAGTAGCCACAGGTTGTGATCGTCAGATGACACATACACGATGCGCCCGCCGACCGGGGCCAGCGCCCAGTCGCCGCCGGCGATGCGCAGCGGCGTGACGGCCGGGTCGGTCAGGTCGCGGGCCGCGCCAGTCGCGGCGTCAAGCTCCACCAGCCGCTGCGCCACCGCGCCCGGCTCCAATGGTATCACCAACA
>JBBRZY010000554.1:0-3999 GCA_038252885.1 Anaerolineales bacterium
CTGCACCTATCGCGGGCACGGGCAGGCGCTGGCTAAGGGGCTCAGCCCGCGCGCGGCCATGGCCGAAATGTTGGGCCGCAGCACCGGGTGCAGCCAGGGCAAGGGCGGCTCGATGCACTTCACCGACACGGCCCACGGGCTGCTGGGCGCGAACGCGATTGTGGCGGCGGGCGTGCCGCACGCGGCCGGCGCGGCGCTCTCGGCGCAGATGCGCGGCACCGATCAGGTGGCCGTGACGGTCTTCGGCGAAGGCGCAGTCAACCAGGGCGTCTTTCATGAGGCGCTCAACCTGGCGGTGATTTGGGAGTTGCCACTGGTGCTGGTGTGCGAGAACAACCTGTACTCCGAGATGACGCCCTCGCGCGAGACGACCTCGGTGGCCGCCACCTACAAGCGGGCCGAAGCCTACGGGCTGACGGCGCTGCCAGTGGACGGCAACGACGTCGAATTGCTGTACGCCACGGTCGAGGCGGCCGTCGAGCGCGCCCGCGCCGGCGAGGGGCCGACCTACATTGAAGCGCACACCTACCGGCTGTGGGGGCACATGATGGGCGACCCGGAGGTCTACCGCACCAAGGACGAAGTGGCCCGCGCCCGCGAGAACGACCCCATTCTGCGGCTCGGCCGGCGGCTGGGCGACCTGGGCTACAGTGAGGCCGCGCTGAGCGGGCTGGAGGCCGAGGCCGACGACATCATCGCCGACGCGGTGCAGTTTGCCGAGGCCAGCCCCCTGCCTGACGCCAGCGAAGCCTACACGGATGTGTTCGCCTAAGGGCGGGAGCGAGACTATGCCAATTATTACTTACGCTCAAGCTCTGAATGACGCCCTGCGCGAGGGGATGCAGGAAGACGCGCGCATCTTTCTGATGGGCGAAGACATCGGCCACCACGGCGGTATCTTTCGCGTGACCAAAGACCTGATTGACGAGTTCGGCCCCGAGCGGGTGCGCGACACGCCCATCAGCGAGAGCGGCTTTGTGGGCCTCGGCATCGGCGCGGCTATGACCGGGCTGCGGCCGGTGGTCGAGCTGCTGTTCATGGACTTCGCGCTGGTGGCGGCCGACCAGATCATCAACCAGGCGGCCAAGCTGCGCTACATGTCCGGCGGGCAGGTGGAGGTGCCGATTGTCATTCGCGCGCAGCAGGGCGGCGGGCGCGGCAACGGCGCGCAGCACAGCCAGAGCTTCGAGAGCTGGCTGGCGCAGGTGCCGGGGCTGATCATCGTCGCCCCCGCCACCCCACGCGACGCCAAAGGGCTGCTCAAGAGCGCCATGAAGGCCGGCAACCCGGTGGTCTTCATCGAGCACAAGCTGCTCTACAACACCAAGGGCGAGGTGCCGGAGAATGACGTTGACATTCCGATTGGGCAGGCCGAGATCAAGCGCCCCGGCACCGACATCACCATTGTCAGCTACTCGCGCCAATTGCTGCTGGCGCTGGAGGCGGCCGAAACCCTCGCCAGCACCAGCGGCGTACAGGCGGAGGTCATAGACCTGCGCACCATCGAGCCGCTCGACATGGCGACGGTGACGGCCTCGGTCAAGCGCACCGGGCGGCTGCTGGTGGTGCACGAGAGCCACGGCAACTGCGGCCTGGGCGCCGAGATCATCGCGCGCATTTATGAAACCAACCCGGAGATTCTCACCGCCCCGGCGCGGCGGCTGGGCGCGCATCATACGCCGATCCCGGTGGCCGAGGCGCTAGAGAACACCATCCTGCCGCAAGCCACAGACATTGTGGCGCTGGTCGAGCAGATGCTCGACTAAACGGAGCGTGACGCTATGACGATCTCGGGTATGTGGCACGTGTCGTTTACCCACAACGACCTGGACGCGGCGGTGAAGTGGTACGTAGAAGTGCTGGGGCTGGAGTACGTGCGCGGCCAGGTGCAGGAGAACGAGTACACCAGCCGGCTGGTGGGCTTCCCCAACGCGCGGCTGAAGGTGGCGCAGTTGCGCGTGCCAGGGCTGGCCGTGCCGGTCAGCGGGCATCACATTGAGCTGGTGGAGTACGAGCGCCCGCGCGGCGCGGCCGTGCCGCTGGACACCAACCGGCCGGGCGTGGGCCACTGGTGCTTCATCGTGGACGACATTCACGCCGAGTTCAAGCGCCTGAGCGAGAAGGGCGTGGTCTTCAAGTCGGACGCGCCCAACTACATCAGCCAGGGCGTGAACACCGGCGGCTACACAGTCTACTTTCTCGGCCCCGACGGCGTGACGCTAGAGATTTTGCAGCCGCCGCCCCGGCCGGCCGCTTAGGCGCGACGCTGGCGCAATTCGGCGGAAATCTATCTGCGAAGTTTGGCGCAATACGCGCTAGAATAAGGGCAGATCGCAAACGTTGGCCCAATCCTAAAGAAGTGAGTGTCAGCCCCATGAGCACTGTAGTCGTTGACCAGGCGGTTGATCCGCACGATGAACAAGAGGTCGAGCACGGCCGGCGCGTGCTCACGCGCTCGGTGATGGTGGTGGCACTGCGCTGCACGCTGCAATACGTCGTGCTGCCGTTTGTGCTGCCGCTGATCGGCCTAAGCGGGGCCGTTTCGGTTTGGCTCAGCATGGCGCTGGAGCTGTTTGCGCTGGGCATGATGACCTTCAATGTCCGCCGCCTGTGGAACACCTCCTGGCGCTGGCGCTACATCGCCCTGAGCACGCTCACTGGTTCGTTCCTGCTCATCATGCTCTATATCGACATCTCGGCGCTGCTGAAGTAGAGCCTGCGCCGAGCGGCTGGCCTAACTATGACGCCGACGCTTGCTCCAACTTCGCACGCCCGGCCAACCCGCATCGGCCGGACGTTTTTGGTTGCCCCCGCCCATGGTTGACCTGACCCCCAACGGCCGCGTGACCGGCATCGGCAGCCTGCCGCTCGACGACCCCGAGGCGGCGGCGCGCTGGCTGCACCCGGCGGGGTTTGAAGGGGCGAAAAACTTAAGCACGAATTAGCACGAGGGGGAGATGGTCAGCACAATAGAAACGCCTGCTATTAGGCAGGCGTGTAAGGCTTGCGGTGGTGGCGAATTACCCAATCAAGCTGCCGGGTGTTCTTGCGTTCCTGCAGCTTGTTGGCTTGTGGCGCGGTTAAGTTCGATGGGGTATTGAGTAATTAACTGCCATTCATTGCCCTCGCCAGCCTCGCGTAAGTACAGGTCGACTCTGTACTCGCCCGACTGACCGATAGGGAACGTTTGGTTTCTTAAGATGTTGTTGTGGTTTCGATGTGTCATTCGAAAGGCAACTTGACCTTCCGTCACCTGGTCCCCGTTTGGGGCGACAATTACCGTTCTCTGCTCGAATGTCCTATCACCGTCTTCTTGTGTTCGAAGCCATGCCGTAGCAACTGCCCAATCGTGCACGATGGCAGAATTTGCAGCAATTTCCTCTATTGTAGCCACTGACAGTTGGAGAGTCAGGGTAGTAAACACGCCAACGATCGTCAGCGATGAATCATCCCGGTCAAGAATGGCCTTTTGGCAAACGGCGAAAACTAACAGGCGTGGCATGGCTAGGCGTATTCCAAAATGTGGGTTTGTGCAGCAGGAACCAAGTTCGTAATAGTGCCGGCGGTTGACATGGCGGGGTTGATGGCCTTAGTGGTGTTAGGAAAAGTCACTAACAAGACCCGGTCTACTCTTGGTCTTTGGGAAGACCCGCTATCGCTCGGCTGGATAATACTAACCAGTTTTATGCTATCGGGAGTGGTGAGTTCCGTGTCGGCAACAGAATGCAGGTCATCATCCGTAAGCATGAAACCTGCACGCAGCAACTGGTCAATAGGGGACCAGTTCTGCGAAGGCTGGTTATACACGCTCCACCAGTGAGCACCGTTGGAGATCCATCGAGACCGAAGGTCGTCGTGGCTTATTAGATCATCATCTACCGCAAACTGAGTGCCGCACGAAGGACAAATCTCAAAATCCGTCGGCGGTTCTTCTAGTTTGTCGTAGCCGCAAACAGGGCAATTATGGTCCATTTATACCCCGTCTCCTAACATAGTCAC
>JBBRZY010000555.1:0-3999 GCA_038252885.1 Anaerolineales bacterium
ATCTGCGTTATGCCAACACGGCCTATGTGCGGGCCACCGAGGGTACGAACGTCGCCGATACGGTCCATCGTGGGCTCGAACTGCTGGAGAACGACCAGCGTGCCGAGATGAACCGTGTGCTGAACGACAACGCCAACTTCAGCGCCACGCTCGACATGGTGCAGAGCACCTTCAAATCTAAACTCATCCCGGTGCAGTTGCCGTGGGGCGAGCAGGCCAACTTTAAAGGTGTCATCGGCGTGCTCTCCATGAAGGGCCGCCCCGGCAAAGGGCAAGAGCAAATCGACATCCCGCCGGAGTACGCGGCGGCGGCGGCGGCGGCGCGCGTCAACCTGGTGGAGGCGGCGGCCGAAGGCGAAGACGCCCTGCTCGAAAAATACCTGGGCGGCGAAGAGCTCACTGCCGAAGAAGTTATTCGCGGCTTTCACAAGGCCGTGCTGGCCGGCACCTTCGTGCCCGTGTTCGTGGCCTCGGCCCTGACCGACACCGGCATCAACCCGATCCTCGACGGCATCGTGCGCTACTTCCCGGCCCCGACCGAAGAGCCGCCGGTGCAGGCCCACGGCAAAGACGGCGACGAAGAAGTGCCCATCTCCGACACTGGCCCGCTGGCGGCCTATGTCTGGAAGACCACCGCCGACCCGTTCGTGGGCAAGCTGACCTACGTGCGCGTGCTGGCCGGTGTGCTGGCCTCCGACGGGCGCGTGTGGAACCACAACAAGAATGGCGAGGAGCGCACCGGCACGGTGCACGTGGCGCGCGGCAAGGAGCAGATTTCAATCAGGCAGTTGCACGCCGGCGACCTCGGCACGCTGACCAAGCTCAACCTGACCGGCACCGGCGACACGCTGGGTGACCGCACCCACCCGTTGCTGATTGACCCGCCCACGTTCCCGGCGGCGCTCTACACCGTGGCCGTCAGTCCGCGCACCCAGGCCGACTCGACCAAGATGGGCACGGCCCTCACGCGCCTGACCGAGGAAGACCCCACCCTGCACTGGCGGCAGGAGCACTCGACCAAGCAGACCATCATCGAGGGCATGGGCGACCAGCACATTGATGTGGCCATCCGGCGGGCCGAGAGCAAGTTTGGCGTCAGCCTGAACGTCGAACAGCCCAAGGTGCCGTACCGCGAGAGCATCACCCGGCGCGGCGAGGCCATGCACCGCCACAAGAAGCAGACCGGCGGCGCGGGCCAGTTCGGTGAGGTGTCGCTGCGGGTTGAGCCCTCCGGCGACGGCACATATTCTTTTGGCGACAGCCTGGTGGGCATGAGCCTGTCGCGCAGCTACCTGCCGGCGATTGAGAAGGGCGTGAAGAGTGTACTCGAGCAGGGGGTGGTGGCCGGCTATCCGGTGGTGGGCGTCAACGTCTTCGTCACCGACGGCAAAGAGCACCCCGTCGACTCCAAGCCCATCGCCTTCGAGGTTGCCGGGCGCGAGGCCTTCAAGAAGGCCTTTGAGTCGTCCAACCCGGTGCTGCTCGAGCCGGTCATGGCGCTGCGCGTGATGGTGCCCGACCACAACATGGGCGATGTGCTGGGCGACCTGAACACCCGCCGCGCCCGCGTGCAGGGCATGGAGCAAGACGCCGGCCGCAGCACCATCACCGGCGAGGTGCCTATGGCCGAGGTGCAGCGCTACGCCACCGAGTTGCGCTCGATCACCGGCGGGCGCGGCGTGTACTCGCTCGAGTTCCTGCGCTACGACGTGGTGCCCAACCATTTGGCCCAGGCCATCATGGCCGCCCACAAGAAAGAGCTCAAGGGCGAAGAAGCCGACGTGTAGCCTCGTCAAAGCAAAAGGCCCTGGGCAGCTGCTCAGGGCCTTCTAGTTAACCAGGGTAGGGGGCCGGCGTTAAGCCTTACGGGCGCGGCCCACGCGCTTGCCACGGTATGGCCCGACCTTGAGCACGTGCACCTGGCACTGGTCCGAGTGGAAGATGCGCGACTTCACGCGCGGGTCGAGCTCCTTGTCGGCGGCGGCGGTGGTCAGCACGGTGGGCAGTTGCGCGTCGAAGCGGTAGTTGAACACCTGAAAGAACTTCTCGCGGAAGTAGCCGGCCGTGCCGATCAGGCTGCTGATGTCGTCCAGCACCACAAAGTCGGTGGTCTTCACCTGCTGCACCAGCTTGACGTTGCGGGCGTCGCCGTCGCGGTCGCTGGTGGTGCGGAACAGGTCGCTCAGGTCTTGGTAGGTGATGAAGATCACCGGCCGGCCGCTCTCGGTGCGCTGGTTGGCGATGGCGGCGGCCAGGTGCGTTTTGCCGGAGCCATAATCCCCGGTCAGCACGAACCAGCCTTCCGGGTCGTTGGCGTACTCGCGCGCCGCCTGAATGGCCTTGTGGAACATCTGGCGCGCCTCGCCGGCCAGGTCGTTGCGCGGGTCGAAGCTCTCAAACGTCTGGTGCGTGTGCACGGCCAGCGACGAGATGTCGGACGTCAGGTTGATGTGGCCGGCCCGGAAGTCGGGAGCGTGCATATACAGGTTGCCGACCATCTCGGTGTCCGACAGGCGGCTGCCGACGCGCGGCTCGATGTCTTTGATCTCGCGGTTGGTGGTGATGACCGTCGGCAGCTTGGCGTTGTAGCGGTAGTTCAGAATCTGATAGAGCTTCTCAATGGCCCAGGCGGTGGGGCTCTCGGTGCCCAGGTCGTCCAAGATCAGGATGGGCGCGTTGCAGATTTCTTCAAAGCGGTCGGTGTATGAGTTGTCGGCCCCCGGCGCGAAGCCGGCCCGCAGCCGGTCGAGCAGGTCGGGCGTGTTGAGGAACAGCACCGCCCGCCCGGCGGCGATGCAGTGGTTGGCGATGGCGGCGGCCAGGTGGGTCTTGCCGCAGCCGTAGGTGCCGCCCAGCAGCAGCCAGTTTTCAGGGTGCTCGGCGAAGGCCTTGCTGCGGTCGAAGGCGCGGCGCACGGTGGCGCGCACGGCCGGGTCGGGGCTGATGCCCTCGGTCAGGAAGTTGTCGAAGGTCTTGGCGGCCAGGGTTTCAATGTGGCTGTCGCGCCGCAGTTGGTCGGCGTGCTCGGCGGCCATGTGCTCCAACTGGCAGATGCACGGCACCAGCTTGCCAAAGTTGGGCTGCCCTGGCGCCACGTCTTCGCGCAGGTAGCCCAGGCCGTGGCAGTGGGGGCAATCGGGGTCGCCAGCGCCGTCGGTGTAGCGCAGCGGCTCGGGCAGCAGTGGGCCGGGGTCAATGCCAGGCGGCAGTTCAATCGGCATCGACGGGGGTCGCGCTCCCCTCGGCGTCGGCGTCCGGCGGGTCCTCGACCGGTTGGTAGCGGAGGTAGCCGTCGTAACGGCTGAGGTCAGGCTCTGCGTCGTCGGTCGCTTGGTCATGGGGGCCTTCGGTCCGCATCCGTTCCAGCACCGCCAGCACGTATTTCAGGCGGCGCACATTGTTCTTGACGGCCACCCGGATGGCTTCTTCGATCCAGGCGGCGGGGTAATTCTCGGCCATGTCGCGCAGCTCTTCGCTGATCATGGGCGTCAGCGGGCCGATATTCTGCTCGTAGAGCGTGTAGGCGTTGGCGCGCACGTGGTTGAGCGTGACGATGTCGCCGTCAAAGCCGTCGGGCCGCCACTCGCCGCGCGTGAGCTTCTCGACCGCCTCGCGGCCGCGCGCGCTGTTCATAAAGTACAAGTGGCGCTCAGCCTGGGCGTCTTCGATCACCACCCGCAGCAGCGTGCCGCGCGCTTCGGCCCGTTCCAGGGCGTCATCCAGCGCCTCGCCCGACTGGCGCGGCGAAGGCGACAGCCCCTGCATGAACAGCTCGTCGTCGGCGAAATCGCTGCGCAGCACGAAGCGATAATTGCCGGCCTTGAGGCTCAGCCGCCAGAAGGCGTAGAGTGTGACCTTGAGTTCGCCGGCATGGTCCACCAGCGGCAGCAGTTCGGAGAAGAACGTCTCCGGCAGCGCCACAGAGCGCACCTTGCCGTCGCTGAAGCCCGCAAAGCCTTTCATGGTCATGGCCGGTAGTCTACCAGGGAGGGCGGGAGG
>JBBRZY010000556.1:0-3986 GCA_038252885.1 Anaerolineales bacterium
AGCACCGGCGCGGCCCGGCCGCCTCCCGGCCGCCGCGCGAACACGTTGCCCAGGTCGTCGACCTCCACGTCCGCCAGCCCCAGCGCCGCAAACTGGTCGCGTACGAACGTCGCCACGGCCTCTTCGGCAAAGGTCGGCGATGGAATCTGTTGGACTGCACAGGCCAGGTCGAGCAAGCGGGTGATAAGGTCATCGGGCATAGGCTCTCCAGCTCAACGCACTCCGGTCTAAATCTGACCGTGCAACTCATCCTCAACACTTGCTTTGCGCATGGGCACCCCTTTCCCGCTTCAGGGGAAAGGGGCCGGGGGATAGAGGGCGACCAGCACTCCCTCAAACTCACCCGCCCTGCGATCGTCGCTGACTTGGGGCCACCCGCATTTTGTCGGCCCTAAACGCGCTGCACAGCTTGCCGCACCACGGCCAGCCGCCGCTCCAACTCGCCGGGGGCGTGGTCCAGCGCATACAGCGCCCCCAGCCCTTCCAGCACCAGGCTGGCGCTCACACAGCCGCGCAGCGCCGCCTCCAGCGGGTCGCCAGTCTGCGTCAGCCCCACCAGAAAGCCGCCGCAGTAGGCGTCCCCCGCGCCGGTCACATCGACCACCCGCGCCGGGTAGGCCGGCACGTGCCACTTGCGGCCGGTGGCCGTCTCATATACATACTGCCCGCGCGCCCCCAGCTTCAGCACCACCACCGGCGCGCCCAGCGCCCCAAACGCCTCCGCCGCTTGCCATAGGTCACTCAGCGGCTCGGCCAAGTAGCCGCGCGTCTCCATCTCCGACGGCAGGAAGGCGTCCACGTGGTGCAGGATAGTGCTCAGGTCTTCAGCGAACTGCGGCTGCATATACCGCACCGACGGGTCGCACGTCACGCAGCCTACGCCCTGCTGCCGCAGCCAGGGCGGATAGGCATAGTGCATGTAGAAGTCGAAGGGCGAGAGGTGCACCCCCTGCGCGTGCCGGTAAGCCTCCGGCATCTCCTCCGGCCGCACCCCCAGGGGGCCGGGCGAGTCGCGGCTGGTCTGGCCCTCGGTCGAGGTCGCATAGCCTTCAAGCGCAGGCGGCAGGAGCTGGCCCAGGCGCGCAAAGTGCGCGGCCGGGTTGAGATCGTCGCGCTCTTCCAGGGTGCGATAAGCGTAAAAGGTTCGATTATCTAATGGCAGTGGGTCGCGCTGGATGCCGGCCGTGTCCAGCCCGCGCGCCGCGATAATGGGCAGCCACTCGGCCGGATAGTCGCGGCCGATGCGCCCGACCACCCCCACTGGCCCGGCCCACAGCCGCGCGCCCACCGCCGCATAGATGGCGTTGCCACCCAGCTTGCGCAAATGCGTCTCGCCCGAAGGGGTGATGAAGTAGTCCTCGCGCAGTCCGCCTACGATCGCGAAGGGCAGGGGGGCATCATTCATGGCCGGATCATTCCAGCGCGGATTGTAGCGCAGGGCGGCGGCGGGTCCAAACACCGGCGCGGTATAAACCAGACGACTATGAATGTTAAAGGCGCCGGTCTTTAAGATTGTAACGCTATCTTAACGAATTGGTACCGCTGTCTCTTGCAGAGTCTTAAGACTCAGTCTATAATCTTTGCATGGAGTGGGCAGTCGGAACGTAGCGCGCAGGCGCATCCGCACTGCCCATACTGTTCGGGGGCCCTGGCAGGCATGGCGAACACTAAAATACTACTTCTGGAAGTTCAACGGGCGAATTCCCCTAGCTTCGTAGCTGTCTTGGAAAAACGAGGCTATACCGTCGCCGTTGAACGTGTCCCTCAAACCGCCCTCAAACGCTCGCAGTCTATATCGCCCGACCTCGTCGTCCTCAACGCCGCCTCGCTCAAGACCAGCGGCGCGCGCATCTGCCGCCAAATCAAGGCGAATCTCAAGACCATCCCGGTCGTCATTGTCGCCGATAAGAAGAACGTGCCCGATGCCAACTGCGGCGCGGCGGCCACCCTCATCATCCCCTTCACGCCGCGCAAGCTGCTCAACAGCGTGGCCCGCCTGCTGCCCGGCGACGATAGCGCCTCACTGCAAGTGGGGCCCATCAAGCTCAACCTGGCCCAGCGCCGCGTCTCCTGTGGCGGCCGCGAAGAGCGCGTCACCCCCAAGCAAGCCCGCCTGTTGGAATATTTCCTTCGTAATCCGAACCAAATCCTCACGCGCAAGTCCATCATCAAGCACGTGTGGGATACCGACTACACCGGCGACACCCGCACGCTCGATGTGCACATGAGTTGGCTCCGCAGCGTCATCGAGCCCAACGCCCGCAAGCCGCGCTACCTCAAGACCCTGCGCGGCCAGGGCTACCGCCTCGACCTTCCCGGCCAGTAGCACCCGCTGTCTAGCTCAACCTCAACTTAGCGTAGATTCATCCGACCAGACATAACGGCCACGTGCCGAACATGCTGATTGTCTGAACCTTAAAATGACACTGGCCCCAAGTTGGAGCCAGTCGCTGATACCGCTCTGTTTCGCCAAGCGGCAACCAACGCTTTGCCGCGTTAACCCACCTTCGTGATAATTCGTGTCTCCAGTGTCAATCCGTCGAGCGCCCAGGCGTCCGTCTATCACCCACCACCGGCCGCGCCCAACCCCGTCGGCCTACCCAGCCCCCGAATCCGTCCCCTTCGTGATAATTCGTGTTAAGAGTCCGCTTTGCCGTTCACGGCAGGTTGAGCGCCTCACTGATCGGTGTCAGCGCCCAGTCAATCGTCGCCCGGTCAATCGTCAGCGGCGGCGCCAACCGCAGCACGTTCTCGTGCGTCTCTTTGCATAAGACTCCGCGCTCGGCCAACGCCTCGCAGAAGCGCCGCGCGCCGCCCGCCTCCGGCTTCAGCTCCACGCCGATCAGCAGCCCCTTGCCGCGCACTTCCTTCACGTGCTGGCTGGGGATTTCCGCCAGCCGCTCCTGAAAGTACTCGCCCTCGCGCGCCGCGTTCTCGACCAGCTTCTCATCCACCAGCACCTTCAGCGCCGCCACGCCCACCGCCGCCGCCAGCGGGTTGCCGCCAAAGGTCGAGCCGTGCTCGCCCGGCTGGAACAAGCCCAATACCGCCCGGTCGGCCACCACCGCCGACACCGGGTACACCCCGCCGCCCAGCGCTTTGCCCAGGATGACGACCTCCGGCCGCACCCCGGCGTGGTCGCTCGCCAGCAGCTTGCCCGTCCGCCCCAGCCCGGTCTGAACTTCGTCGGCCATCAGCAGCACGTTATGTTGGCGGCACAGTGCGGCCACCGCCTGCAAATAGCCCTCCGGCGGCACGATCACCCCCGCCTCGCCCTGGATCGGCTCTAGCAGCACCGCCGCCGTGTTAGGCGTGATGGCCGCGCCAATGGCCGCCGCATCGCCGTACGGCACGCTGACAAACCCCGGCGTGAACGGCCCAAACGCGTCGCGGTACAGCGGCTCGGTCGAGAAGCTGATGATGCTGATGCTGCGCCCGTGGAAGTTCCCGCCCGCCGTAATGATCTCCGCCTGCCCGGCCGCGATGCCCTTAACCGCGTAGCCCCACTTGCGCGCCAGCTTCAAGGCCGTCTCCACCGCCTCGGTGCCGGTGTTCATCGGCAGCGTCATCTCATAGCCGGTCAGGTCACTGACGGCTTTGTAGAACAGGCCCAGTTGGTCGTTGCGAAAGGCGCGCGAGGTCAGCGTGATCTTCTGCGCCTGCGCCATCAGCGCCGCCACAATCGCCGGGTGGCGATGGCCCTGGTTCAGCGCCGAGTAGGCCGACAGGCAGTCCAGGTACTTCCGCCCCTCGCCGTCCCACACCCACACCCCTTCGCCCCGCTCAATAACGATGTCGAGCGGGTGATAGTTATGAGCGCCATAGGCGTTCTCAAGGTCAATGTAGTCCTGGGCGTTCATCCGGGGTTTTGCGCCTAACGCTTACGCGCGCCGGTCTTGGCCGCACTCTTCTTGGCGGCGGCCGGTCGCCGCGCCGGCTTGCGCACCGCCACTTCGCCGCCCTCGTCCAGCAGGAAGGCCAGCACC
>JBBRZY010000557.1:0-3973 GCA_038252885.1 Anaerolineales bacterium
CGGAAGCCGCAAGCCGGGCGGGGGCCAGGGGCGGGCGGGCGCCGGCGCGTCTGGCCCAGCCGCATAGGCGGCCTGGGCCAGGGCGCGACCCGCAAACGCTTGGAAGCGCGCGCCGCCGTAGCCCTTCACCTGGCGCTCGCACTCAGCCCAGGTGGCGTAAACCCCCGGCTGCCGGCCGCGCCAGACAACGTAAAATTTTCCCTGAGCTTGGCTCATGCGGGTGGGCTAGTCGCCCTTGACGGGCGTGGACGCGGCGTCGGCCTCAGGCTTGCTGAGGTACGTGAGCGACAGGCGCTCGATGCGCAGCCCATCGAGCGCCTCAACCTTGAGCCGCACCCCCTCAACCTCCACCAGATCGCCCACACGGGCCATGCGGCCCAGCCGGCCGAGCATGAAGCCGGCGATGGTGTCGTAGTTGTCGTCGTGCAGGGTCAGGCCGAGCACATCGTTGACGGCCACAATCTGCGTCAGGCCCGAGATCAGGGCCGAGCCGTTGGGCAGGCGCTGAATGTCGGGGGCCGACTTGTCGAACGGGTCGGCCACATCGCCCACAATCTGGCTGAGCAGGTCTTCGAGCGTCACCAGCCCGGCCGTGCCGCCGTACTCGTCCAGCACAATCGCCATGTGCTGGCGCTTGGCGCGGAACTGCTGCAGCAGCGCGCCCAGCCGCAGCGTGTCGGGCACAAAGTGGGCCTCGCGCATCAGCCCGCGCACAGTGGCGGCGCGGCGCTCGCTGTGCTGCACGCGCACCAGGTCTTTAACATTGGCGATGCCCAGGATGTGATCCAGGTCGTTCTCGTAGACCGGGTACTTGGTGTGCGGGTGTTTGATGGCCAGTTGGATCAGGTCTTCCAGCGGGGTGTCAGCCGGCACGGCGATCATCTCGGTGCGCGGCACCATCACCTCGTGCGTGGTCTGCTCATCGAAGTTGAAGACGGCGTCGAGCATGGCCTTCTCGTCGATCTCTAGCACGCCGCTCTCGCCCGAGGCCTTCACCAGCATCTTGAGCTCTTCGACCGAGTGCACCATCTCGTGGCCGCTGGCGGCGCGCATGCCGAGCAGCCGCAGCAAGAAGTTGCCGGTGCCGTTGAGGGCGATGATGGCCGGCTTAAAGAGAAACTCGGTCATCAGCGTGGGCTGGGCCACCACCAGGGCCGTGTCTTCCGGCCGCTGCAGCGCGATGGATTTGGGCATCAACTCGCCCACCACCACGTGCAGGAAGGTGATCAGGCCAAAGGCAATGCCGGCCGAGACGGTGTGGCTGGCGACGCCCAGCCAGGTCGGCGGCAGCAGCCCCAGCACCGGCTCGATGAAGCGCGTCAGGGCCGGCTCGCCCAGCCAGCCCAACCCCAGGCTGGCCAGGGTGATGCCCAGTTGGGTGGCGGCTATGAAACGGTCGGGGTCTTCCAGCGCGCGCTTGACGGCGGCCGAGCCGCTGCGACCCTGGCGCACCAGTTCCTCAATGCGCGTGCGCCGCACGCTGACCAGCGAGAACTCAGCGGCGACAAAAAATCCGTTGGCGAGCACGAGGACAAAGACCCCGACCAGCCGTAGCAAATCCGAGATGAGCGTAGGTTCCATAAATCAATTCTAACACTTCCAGACCACCGCCGCGCCGTAGCCAACCACTGCGGCATAGTCGCCGCTGACCTGGCCGGAGGTGGCGTGGGCCACCACCTGGGCCGGCGCGCCGCCCAGCGCCTGGGCCGCCCACAGCGTGGCCGCCAGCGCGCCCGCGCCACAGGCCTGCCCGCGCCCGCTGGCGTTCACTTCGAGCACGGCGGCCGGGTCATTCGCGGCCACGGCGGCCAGCAGCGCGGCGTCCATTTCTTCGGCCCGCGCCTGCGGGTAGAAGTGTGACAGGTCAGAGCTGGCGACCAACAGCACGCGCCGGCCGCGCAGTGTCTCAGCCAGCGCCGCGCCCAGCCCCTGAGCCGCCGCCGCGCTTTGGTCGCGCAGCATCAGCGGCAGCAGCGCGAAGCCGGGGGCCAGCGTGCGCTGCAAGAAGGGCAGCTCGATCTCCAGCGCGTGCTCGCGGTCGCGGCGGATGGCAATCAGTGAGGTGCCCAGCGCCGCGCGCAGGGCGTCTAGCGCGGACGTGTCCACCGGCACGTTGCCGAGCGGGGTGACGTAATGCGTGTGGGCACTGGTGAGCAACGGGCCATCGGTGTGAAAGTGGCTGGGGCCGAGCACGACCACCAGGTCAACTGCCAGCCCCTGCACGGCGCGAAAGGCGTGGGCCGCGACCAGGCCGGAATACTTGTGCCCAGCGTGCGGCGCGAGCAGGGCTACGACAGCGCACTCCGGCGCGGGCGCAGGCACAGCCGCCGTAGCGCCCAGTAGGCCGTCAATGCTGGCGGCCAGGGCGGCGGGCTGGGCCGGGTACCACCGGCCGGCGAGAGGCGAGGGGCGGGGGTCCACAGAAAGGCAAAGACAAGCGCAAGAGAAAAAGGTATGACTGAGGCTAGGGTGAGGGCCGCGATCGTCGCAGCTCCCAGGAAGATCAACCTCAGCGGCCGTTGCGACTCATTCCCAGCCCGCGCAGGCGGGCTTCGTCTTGCCTAGCCGCGACTTTAGTCGCCAGGCGGGCTAGCTACAAACTCACCGTGCGGGGCGCGACGCGGCTGTGCTCGGCGTCGATGATGGCGATGATCTTGTCCACCGTGTCGTCGAGTGACATGTCGTAGTTGATGACGCAGTAGTCGAACTCGGTCAGGCGCTCGAGCTCTTTGCGCGCGGTGGCGATGCGCAGGTTCAGACCTTCGGGCGTCTCGGTCTTGCGGGCGCGCAGCCGGTCCACCAACTCTTCCTCAGTGGTCGTGGTCAGGAAGATCAGCGCCGCGCCGCCCTCGGTCAGTTGGCGGATCTTGGCCGCGCCCTGCACATCCAGCCGCATGATCACATCTTGCCCAGAGGCCAGCGCCTCACGCACCTGCTGCTTGGGGATGCCCTTGTAGTCGTTATAGACGTGCGCGTACTCCAGCAGCTCGTCGCTCTCGATCAGCGCGGCGAACTCGTCGGACGAGACGAAGAAGTAGTCGCGGCCATGCACTTCGCCCTCGCGCGGGGCGCGGGTGGTGGCGGTGACCACGAAGTGAAACGGCAGTTGCCGTTCCTTCATGCGTTGGATGACGGTGTCTTTGCCCACGCCCGACGGGCCAGAGATGACAACCAGCAGCGGGCACGATTGGGCGCGGTAGAGCGTTTCAGACATGCGAGTCGGTTCCTTATCGAGGCTCTATTATAATTGGCCTGTGCGAAGTTGGGTGAGGGTTGGGTTAGGCCGATTATGATAGCGATTCGCGCCCCGGAAACAGCCGGCAAGCGCGCAGGGAGCAGGGTGTTATGCCAGTCTACGATTACGCCTGTCAGAATTGCAACAACCGGGTGGGCATTCAGCAGAGCTATGCCGACTACGGCGTCAAGCCGATCAAGTGCCCGCTGTGCGGCAGCAAAGCGCTCAAGCGCCTGATCAACAAGGTGCGCATCGCCAAGAGCGAAGACCAGCGCATGGACAACATGTCCGACCCGTCCTTCATGGGCGACGTGGACGAGAACGACCCGAAGTCGATGGCGCGCGCCATGCGCAAGATGGGCGCGGAGATGGGCGAAGACCTGCCGCCCGAGTTCGGCGAGATCACCGACCGCCTCGAAGCCGGCGAAGACCCCGAGTCCATCGAGCAATCGATGCCCGAGCTAGGCGACGCGGCCGCCGGCGGCGGTGGCATGGGAGGAATGGGCGGGATGGGCGGCATGGGTGGCATGGGCGCGGGCGGCGACGACTACTAGCCCAGCGCGCCAACAGTTACCTACAGCCTAGGTTTGCGGCGCGTCTGTTGCAGCCGTGTAAAAGTGCCGACGAAAAAAATAGACCGGGTGGGCTGGGTGGCATGGGCGCGGGCGACGACGACTACTAGCCCAGCGCGCCAACAGTTACCTACAGCCTAGGTTTGCGGAGCGTCTGTCGCAGCCG
>JBBRZY010000558.1:0-3972 GCA_038252885.1 Anaerolineales bacterium
CCTCGATGGCCCGTTGATACTTTTCCGAGGTACGCAGAATATCCAAAGCCAGTTTCGCCAGGCGCTCCACTTCGGCGTAGTTATAGTGACGATATTGTATTCTGGCCTGGAGGATGAGCGTGTCGGCCAAGCCCGCCGGAATACCCAATTGCTCAAACAGGCGCAGGCACTCTGCCAGGAGCGGCGGGCCCGCGTCATGATCAGATAGTTCGAGCGCCACACGCCCCAAATACAATTGTGCATTGGCCATGCCGTGCTGGTCGTTCACCTCGCGACTGGTTTGCAGCCCGTGCAGTAGCCGCTCTTTGGCCTCGGCGTAGTCACCCTGCTCGATGCAGGCCCGTCCCCAATTGAGCATGGCCGCGATATAGGCATCTTGCTCCTCCAACTCGCGCGCGGCGGCGCAAACCAGCGGGTAGGCTTGCCGAGCATAGGTGAACTGGCCGCGAGCGAACCAGGCATTGGTTAGAACGTCCCCATAATCAATCAATTCTCGCCACATTTTTTGCCCGTGCGCCACGCTCAGCCCGGCGGCCAGGTTGTCCCATTCCTGCTCGAGGGCTAAGTAATTTTGGCGCTGCTCGGTGGCATAGCGCAAGTAATAGTGCGTCATGCGCGCCTCGGCCGCTTCGGCCTGTTCCAGTTGCTCGCGCGCAAAATCGGCCAACAGCGGATGCTGCCGATAGTGCTCCGCGCGATCCAGCGACAACAGCGATAGCGCGACGAGGGCGTCCGATTGATCGAGCGCCGCCCGCGCCTCCATCTCGGCCACGGCGCCGAAGGCGTCCGGTGTAAAGGCGCGCCCGCCGAAGACGCCCAGCAGGGCAAATACGCGGCGCAGGGGCGCTTCTAGCGCCTCCCAGCTAATGGCGAACGAGGCGCGTACTTCCTGGTCGCCGATCTTCAACTCAGACAAGACCCGGTGCTGCACACGCAGCCGCTCGGCCAACTCGCTCAGCGACCAGCGCGGGCGCGAGGCCAGGCGGTGCGCGGCAATATCAAGAGCCAGCGGCAAGTGCCCGAGCAGTTGGCAAATGTCGGCAGCGGCTTCTGGTTCGGCCGCCACCCGCGCCTGGCCGGCGATGCGCGTCAGCAGTTGTCGGCTCTCTTCGGCGGCCAGCACGGGTAGGGCGATGATCTGCGCCTCGAGCACCTCGGCGATTTCCAAATCGCGCGTCGTCATCAGCAGCATGGCGCGCGTCCCGCCGACCAGCAGTGCCCGCCCGCGCGCGGCGTCCCAGATATCGTCCAGGATGATCAAGACCTGTTTGTCGGCCAGCACCGCGCGTAGGGCGGCCGCGCGGCTCTCCAAATCAGGCAAGCCGCTAAAGTCGCATTGTAAGGCCCGCGCCCAGCTATCCAGAATCGCCAGCGGCTCACTGGTGCTGACGTGCGCCCACAACACCCCATCGGCAAACTGATCGCGCAGCAAGTGCGCCAGGTGCACCGCCAGCGAGGTCTTACCAATGCCGCCCATTCCGGCCAGGCAGTAGCGGCGCGGCCCCTCGGACTGGGTCAGCGCGGCCCGCAAATTGGTCAGCTCCAGCGCGCGGCCGACAAAGCCCAGCCGGTCCGTCGGCACTTGAAACGGCGCGCGGGGCGAATGATCCGGCGGGCGCGTGCCCGCGACGGCCGCCGCGGCGACCGGCATGACGCGCGGGGCCAACTCTTCGCCGCGCTTCAAGCGCTCGGCCAGCGCCACAATCTCCGGCCCGGGCGGTGTGTCTGGCCGGCGTTTGACGAGCCTGCGAAAGTGTTCGAGCGCCTGGCTGCGCTTGCCTTGCAAGGCCAGGGCGTAGGTCACACCTTGATGCGCCTCATCGTCGTAGTCGTCCTTCGTGGCCGCCAGGCGATAGGCTTCGGCCGCCGGCCCAAAGCTGCCGGCGCGGATCAACACGTCGCCGAGGGTGTGCAATGTCTCTCGGTAGACCCGCTGTAGGTTTTCCTGCTCAACCACCAGCCACTCGCGACCAGAACCATCACCCTCGCTAAACTGTGCATCGGCGCGCCGGCGGCGCTGACGCAGGCCTTCCAAATAGTCGCCCCGGTAGAGCGTCGCCGCCTGCTGCAATCCGGCAATGATGGCCGCCGGTTCGGCGTTGGTGCTCTTGCCCCGGGCGACCTGTTCTTCAAACTGCTCAACATCGAACCAATAGTCCAGGGTCGCGTTAAACTTGTATAGCCCGTCTTCAAAGATGACCCACTCGCCCTGCCCGAGGACGCGGCGGAGATCATACAGGCGGGCTTTAAGTCTGTCGTTCAGCTGCTTGGTGGTGGCGTCGGGCCACAAGTCTAGCCCAATCTGTTCGCGGGTTCGGCCGTGCAGGTCTGCCAGGCTGAGCGCGGCCTGGCTGGCCGGGCGCTTGCGCTTACGCGTGTGCCGCAGTAGATAGAAGAACAACTCCTCCGAATCGACGTAGGTCCAATCGGTCAGCAGCCGGTCGCCGCCGAAGACCTGAACCGGACCCAGCGCATAGATGGTAAGTTTCGGCTGTGTTTGCATGGTCAGCCCCCGCTCAAACGATTGCCGATTGCGCTTGCTCTGTAAATTGCTCGTTGAATTAGGTGCCCGCCCAAGTAGCCGCCTGGCGCGTAAGTCCCCCAGGACGGAGGCCGCCCGCTCTATGCATACGGGCGCTACCCTCAACAGTTTAACCCTTTACCGTGCCTATTCCAGAGCAATCGCCGGCCGTCGGCTAGTGGCCTAGCGCCCCAATATGGCCATGAGCGTTGCATCGGCAAACGGGTTGCGGCCGGCCAGTAGCTCCGCCACCCAGTAAACCCGGTCTGCATCGTCGCGCCCGCGCGCGTGCAAGCCGGCTTAGCTGTGTTGCCTGTCGGCCGCCGTGCCGCTACTTGGGCGGCTCGATCGGACTGCGGTAGGTCGGGCTCTTATGCACATGCACCACCCGCCAGCCGTCCGGGAACTTGATCATCACCCGGCTCTCGTTGTAGCCGCGCACCGTCGTGCCGCTGCCGCTGCTCGTCGAGACCAGCAGCGTGTAGCTGGCGATAGCGGTGTCGCCGTAGCGCTGCTCGCGGTAGTTCGCCAGGTCAAAGTGCACGTGCGGGCGTTCGGTTGGGCGCTCGCCTTTGTTGTCGAGCAGACCCTCGCCCGTCAAGGCGGTAGCGTTGGCGCGGTTGGCTTCGTCCATTAGGAACGCGTGAAACGGGAAGCCGTCAATGCGGTGCGGCGTGATGTACCACTCGTACAGGCTCAGGTCTTCGGTCGTGGTGGCACGATAGTGCTCGGTGTCGTAAGCAAAGATGTGCGCCAGGTGGTCTTCCACGAATGCTCGAATTTCTGACATGGTCACTCTCCCAACTCTTGTGTCAAAAATAATGGGACGGGCCAGCCGCGTTCAAGTTCGGCGCGGGGGCCTGCGTAGTCGCACTTTCAAACCCGGCCTGCAGCGATGCGCTCGTGGCCGCAACAATGGTATGATCCGGCACGCTTGAGTTCCTCATTGGGTCGCCGCCCGCCGCGGCCGATGCGCGCATTGTACTGCTAACCGGAGGACTTCGTCGCCTATGGCCCCAACCCCCATCGCCCTTGACCAACGCCTGCCGCTCGACGGCACCGAGTTGCACTACGACGTGGCCGGCAGCGGCCCGGCGCTGGTGCTGGTGCACGCCGGCATCGCCGACCGCCGCATGTGGGACGAGCAGTTCATGGCGTTCGCCGAGCACTTTCAGGTGATCCGATATGACATGCGCGGCTTTGGCCAGACCGCGCCCGTCGCCGGCGACTTCGCGCACCGGCACGACCTGCTCCGGCTGCTCGACCACCTGAGTTTGCCGAGCGCCAGCTTACTCGGCTGCTCGCAGGGCGGCGGGGTGTGCCTCGACTTCACGCTCGACCACCCGCAGCGGGTGCGCAGTCTGGTGCTGGTGTGCAGTTCCCCCGCCGGCTACCCCAAAGTCGGCCCGAAGCCCAAACAGTGGCCCGCGATCGAGGCGGCCTTTGACGCC
>JBBRZY010000559.1:0-3960 GCA_038252885.1 Anaerolineales bacterium
ACGAAGACCAGCGTGGTGCCGTCCTGCCACTCCAGCGCGCGCATGACCGTCAGCCCGGTGGCGAACGGCTGCACCGACTCGGCCGTGGTGCCGGTGACGTAGCCCTGCCCCGGCACGCCGTCGGGCGTGACCGAGTAGGCGAAGTAGGTGCTGTCGGGCGACCAGCCCCAGCCGCGCAGGCCCAGCGTCGGGCCCATGCTGCGGTCGGCGGCGCCACCCTCGGCCAGGAACTCCAACTGGTGCATCACATCGCCGGTGCCGTCGGGCAGGCCAACCGAGTAGTACATGAATTGGCCGTTGGGCGAGTACAGCGGCGGGGTGATGGCTCCACCAAACACCACGTTGGCCGGGATGGTCGTCAACGGCTGCACCACGCCATCCACGCCGATGCGGTACAGGTCGGCGTGCGGGTCCGGGGCCAGCGGGTCGGGCGAGGGGATGCTGACCTCGAAGAACAGGCCATCGGCCATCCACTGCGGGAACGGCTTGTAGGCGTACTCGCTGTAGGTGAGGATGGCCGGGAAGACGATGACGTTCTGGCGGTAGTTGCTGCCGTCGGCGTTGAGCAGGTCGAGCGCTTCGGGGCGCGCGATGGCGATGGTCTGGCCGGCGGGCGAGACGCTGAAGCGCCCGGCGGTGCCTGGCCCCAGCAGCGGGGCCACGGCGTTGGTGTCGGCGTTCACGGTCCACAGGTCGGCGTTGATGTATTCGCCCGGCCCAAACGGCCCGCCCACTGGCAGGTAGCGCGTGTCGAATACCAGGGTGTGCGTGCCGGCCAGCCACTGGTACGACTGGGGCGAGTTGATGGTGACGGTGGGGTCGGCGCTGGGAATTTGGTCTTGCCCAACCAGCAGGCGCGCATCGCCGCCGGCCGCGCTGACCACCCACAACTGCGTAATGCCCTCACTGACTTCCATCTGAAAGGCGATCAGCGTGCCATCCGGCGACAGGCGCGGGTCGCGCGGCCGGTTGCCGCTGGCGAGCACCTGCGGCGTGCCATCCGCGCTCAGGCAGTAAACGTTGCCGATATTAGTCGGGCTAGCCAGGTCGAGCACGAAGTCGGCGTAGGTGATGGCGCAGGTTGGGCCGGCCGGCACCGGGGTCGCCGGCACTTCGGCGGTCGCGGCGGTGGTCGGCGCGGCGTCGGGCGTGGCGCTGGCGGCCCCTTCCGGCGTGGCGCTGGGCGCGCCCTCGGCGGTGGGCGAGGCCGGGGTCGTCACCAAGGCGGTGGCGGTCTCGGCCGCGGAAGTCGCCACGTTGTGGACGACAGCCGTCGGCTGGCCGCCGCTGACGAGGCTGCAGGCCAGGGCGGCCAGGGTTAGGGCAATCAGGGGCACATAACGACGCAACATACAACCAGTTCCTTTTTGCAAGACAGCTTATTCGTTGAACATCTCGCCCACGCTGCGGCCCTCGTGCGCGCGGCGGATGACCTCGCCCAGCAGGGGGGCGACCGACAGCACCTTCAAGTTTGGCAGGCGCTTGGCGGGCGAGAGCGCCACTGTGTCGGTGGTGACGATCTCGTGGATCGGCAGGTTGCCCAGGCGCTCAATGGCCGGGTGCGAGAAGATCGGGTGGACGAACGACAGATAGATATTGCGCGCGCCGTGGCGCTTGACGATCTCGACCGCCTGCGCCACTGAGCCGCCCGTGTCCACTTCGTCATCCACAATCACCACGTCGTGGTCGCGCACATCGCCGATGACGGTCATGGCCTGGGCGTTGGCGTCGTTGCCGGTGCGGCGCTTCTCTACAAAGGCCATGCTGGCCCCCAGCTTGGCGGCGAAGTTGCGGCCCTTCTTGGCGAAGCCCAGGTCGGCCGTGACGATGACGGGATCGACCAGCTCGTCGCGCTTGCCGACGAAGTAGGCGCTCAGGAGGTGGAAGGCGGTGAGCACGTCGCCGGGGATCGAGAAGAAGCCCTGGATCTGCCCGGCGTGCAGGTCCATGGTGATGTAGCGGTCGGCTCCGGCCACTTCGAGCATGTCGGCTACGAGGCGCGCGGTGATCGGCACACGCGGCTGGTCCTTCTTATCCGACCGGGCATAGGCCAGGTAGGGGATGACGGCGGTGATGCGCGCGGCCGAGTCGAGCTTGAGGGTCTGGATGGTGATCAGCAGTTCGAGCAAGTTATCGCTGACGGGGGCCGAGGTGCCCTGGATGACGTAGACATCTTGCCCGCGCACGCTGCTGTGCAGCCGCACAAAGATGTTCTCGTTGGGGAACTTGATGATGTCGCGCCCGCCCAAGGGCAGGCCGAGGTATTGGGCAATGCTGGCCGACAGGTCGGGGCAGGCCGTGCCGCTGAAGAGTTTGATGTCGCCGTACATAGTGTCGCGGTGGGGTGGCATAGGGGCGCTAGCTGACGGCCGGCGGTTGGGGTTGGCCCCACTCGCTGCGCAGCAGACCCATGAGCAGGGTATCGCGGTAGGCGCCGGCCGAAAAGTTATCCTGGCGCAGGCGACCTTCTGGCACGAAGCCGGCCTTCTCGTAGGCGCGAATGGCGCGGCCGTTGTCGGCGAAGACCCGCAGGAAGACGCGGTGCAGGTTGAGGGTGTAGAAGCCCCAGCCGACTAAGGTTTGGACGGCATCGGTGCCGTAGCCGCGGTTCCAATAGTCGCGCGCGCCGATGAAGATGCCCAGTTCGGCGTGGCGGTTGCGCGAGTCAATGCTATGGAAGCCGCAACCGCCGATGTGGACCCACGGGCCGACGGCCATGTCGGCCGGCTGGGCGTCAATGGCCCAGGCCTGCGCGTCCCCGGCGGTCAGGTTGCGCTCGTACCACTTCTCTTCTTGCCCCTGGCTGATGGGCGCGTATTGGTCGAGGTTGGTGCGCACGTCGGGGTCGGAGAACCACTTGACGTAGCGCGGCAGGTCGTCTTTTTCAACCGGGCGCAAGCGAACGCGTTGGCCGAGAATCATCTTGAAAGGCTCCTATCACCCCTCACTAGAGACGGTCGTCGTCAGGCCCGCAGCAAGTGGGCGGCCAGCGCCCGCGCCGCCGTGCCGGGGTCAAGCGCGCGGTCGACCACCTGGTCGAGCGCGGCGGCGAGCGCGGCCGGGCCCAACCGGTCGACCAGCGCCGCCAGCAAATAATCCCGCAGGCGCGCTTCTAACTCGTGCGCCAGCCGGTCACGCGCGCGGCGGGCCAGCTCACCGCTGGTCTGCAAATAGGCGCGGTGTTGGTCAATGGCGGCCAGCAGCGCTGCGGTGCCCTGCCCCTGAATGGCGACGGTGGGCAGCAGCGGCACCAGCCACAAGTCGGGCGCGGCGGCGGGCGCTGGTTCGGCCGCGACCGGGGCAAGGCGGTGGTGGCCACTCGCCTCCGCCGCCCAACGGCGGGCGATGGGGTGCGCCAGATCGAGCGAGGCGCGCAGGGCCTTGAGGGCCGAGTCGGCGCCGGGTTGATCGGCCTTGTTCACCACCAGCACGTCGGCCGCTTCGAGCAGGCCGGCTTTAATGGCTTGCACATCGTCGCCCAGGCCGGGCGCTTCGACTACCACGGTGGTGTGCGCGGCGCGGGCGATGTCGACTTCGCTCTGGCCCGCGCCCACGGTCTCAATTAAGATCGCGCCGTAACCGGCCGCGTCGAGCACGCGCACCACGTCGGCGGTGGCGCGCGCCAGGCCGCCCAGCGAGCCGCGGCTGGCCATCGAGCGAATGAAGACGCCTGGGTCGCCGGCCAAATCGCGCATTCGAATCCGGTCGCCCAAGATCGCGCCGCCGGTGAACGGGCTGCTGGGGTCGACCGCCACAATCGCCACGCTGACGGGCGGACGGGCGGGCGCGTGCTCGGTGGCGGGCAGCCCCCGGCGCAGCAGCTTGGCCAACTCGTTCACCAGGCTGCTTTTGCCGCTGCCGGGCGGCCCGGTGATGCCAATGACCTGCGCGCCGCCGGTGTGGGCGTACAGCTCGGCCAGCGCGGCCTCGGCCGCCGGCGTGCCGTTCTCCACCAGCGTC
>JBBRZY010000560.1:0-3959 GCA_038252885.1 Anaerolineales bacterium
CCGGTGAATTTTGCGCTGGTGTTCATCTTGCCGGTGACAGTGCTGATCGCCAGCCTGCGCTACCGGCTGTGGGATGTCGATGTCATCATCCGCCGCTCACTGATCTACTCGGCGCTGACGGCCACCCTGGCGCTGATTTACTTTGGCAGCGTGGTGCTGCTGCAAACGGTGTTTGGGCTGCTGACTGGGGAACGGCAGAGCGCGCTGGTGACGGTGCTATCAACGCTGATGATTGCGGCGCTCTTTGGGCCGCTGCGCGGGCGGCTGCAGCGGGCGATTGACCGGCGTTTCTATCGGCGCGCCTACGACGCCGCCACCATCATTGCCACTTTTGGCGAGTCGCTGCGATCCGAACTAGAGCTGGATCGGTTGACGAATCAACTGGTTGACATCGCCGAAGTGACTCTCCAGCCGGCCAATGCCCACTTGTGGCTGAAGCCGCCCCAGCGTATGCCACACCCCTAAACGCCGCCGACCCGCACCCCGACCGACTAAGCAGATCGGCGGCGCAGTCACACCCAGCGCGCACAGCGCCAAGCGCCAAACGCCGGGCTTACGCCAGCGTGGCGGTTGTGATCGGCTCGCCGTTGAGTTGCAGCAACTCCAGCGTGCGCGGGTGGTCGGCATACACGCCGCGGTAGCGCGCCGGCAGCATCGCGGCCAGTTGGCACATCACCTCGGTCGTGCCGGCTTCGAGCTGCGCGTCGGTCGGGCGGCCGCGCTGCTCGTTCTTGAAGTAAATCGGCTTGCCATAGGTCGAAGTGAGCGTAATGCGCTTGAACTTCTTGATCGATGGCAGCAGCCGGTCGGTGTTGGTCACCGCCACCGGCACAATCGGCGCGCCCGAGGCATAGGCCAGGTAGACCGCGCCGGTCTTGCCCTCCTGCAGCGCGCCGGTCTTGCTGCGCGTGCCCTCCGGCGCCACGCCCAGCACGGCCCCTTCTTTGAGCGTGCGCACCGCCGCTTTGATGGCGGTCGGGCTGATTTTGCCACGGTTGACCCAGATCACATCGGTCGAGTTCATCACCCAGCGAAAGAAGAAGCTGCTGCGGTAAGTATCGGCGTTGAAGACTGTGATCTTGCGCTTCGGCAGGAAGATGAAGACCATCGGCGGGTCGAAGCGGCTCAGGTGGTTGGGGCTGGCAATCACGCCGCCGGGCGGCACGTTCTCCACGTTGTAGCTCACCGTGCGCGCAAACGGCCAAAACAGCGCCTTAAAAAGGCGGCGCATGTTCTCGACCCCGCGCGGCCCCATGTGGCCGGGCACAAAGACTGGCTGGTCAGAATAGTCCGTCATAGCAGCTGAGTCACTCCCTCTAAGCCGTATTTTACTGCCTGCGCCGGTTTCCGCGAATAGTGGTCGGCCGGCCGTGAACCTGGCACAATTCATGCGAGAGAGTCCGGCAGGGCGCTGTCCCCGGAACCCACCTGCGGGCTGGGGCGTCTTAATCATCAATGGAGGTAACAAAAAATGCGCCTTACAACGACGATTACACGCGGTTTGACGCTCCTGGTCCTGGCGGCCCTGCTGTTGGCGGCTTGCGCGCCGGCCGCCGCGCCGACCGAACTGCCGCCGGCCCCAACCCAGGCGCCGACCGGGCCCGCGCCGCCGACCACGACAGGCACGCCGACGGCCGATCCTAACCAGGCGGTGACTAGCCCGCCCAACCTGGGCACGGCCGAGCCAGACCCGAACGCGACCGCCGCGCCCTGGGTCCCGCAGCCGGGCGACGCCGACTGGGAGCGCGGCAATGTCTATCTCGATGTGACCGCCTTAGCGATTTTGGAGAGCTACCCGATCCAAGTGGTGCTGCGTCTGGAAGGCAACCGGCCCACCCCCTGCCACGCCGTGCGCGTGGCGGTCGCGCCGCCCGATAAGCGCAACCAGATTGCCATCGAAGTCTACACGGTGGTCGACCCGGGGCAGGCTTGCACCCAGGTGCTGGCCCCGTTCAACGAGAACATCCCGCTGGGCAGCTTCCCGGCCGGCGACTACACGGTGATCGTCAACGGCACGCTGGTGGGCGAGTTTACGGCTTGATGGGCGACCAATTCACGGTTGAAGTTTGCTGAGCCGATGCTTATGGGAATCTAATATGACCCCGGTATATTATCCTGAGCGTCTCAGCAACTCGCTGTATAATCCGGGGGCATGAGCACTTCGTCCGCCCCGCCGGCGAGTCGCCTGGAACAAGCCCGCAATGTGTGGCTGGCGACCGTGCGCGCTGACGGCCGCCCCCATCTCGTCCCGATTTGGTTCGTCACTGCCGGCGAGCACTGGTACTTGTGCACTGCCCCCGGCAGTGTCAAGGCCCGTAACCTCGGCGGCAACCCGCGCGTGGCCCTGGCCCTCGAAGACGGCGATCAGCCGTACATCGTGGAAGGGCAAGCCCGGCCGGTGACCGCCGACCCCGACGTGATTGCCAGGTTCAAGGCCAAGTACGATTGGGATATCACTGCCGATGCCCATTACTCGCAGGTGTTTGAAGTGGTGGTGACGCGCCGAGTAATGGGTTGAGGGGTTGGTAGCTGTCTACGAAAGGACTCTGCAGCTATGATGCGTTTTGATCGTTTTACTGAGCGGGCTTCGGATGCCGCCGCCCGCGCCTACGAAATCTTGCAGCGCTACGGCCACAATCAGGTGGATACCGAGCACATGCTGCTGGCGCTGCTGGAACAGCCCGAGGGCGTGATCCCGCAGATCCTCGAAAAACTCAGCGTCGATCAGGAGCTGATCAAGAAGCGCCTGGACGATGTGCTGCGCGCCTCCCCCAAGGCCGCCATCTACGGCGGCGGCACCAACCAGGTGTTCGTCACCCCGCGCGTCAAGCGCATCATCGACCTGGCCAACGAAGAGGCCAACCGCCTCAAAGACGAATACATCTCCACCGAGCACATCTTCCTGGCGATCCTGTCGGAGCGCAACACGGCCGTGGCCCGCATCCTGTCGGAGGCCGGCATCACCAAAGAGCGCGTCTACGAGATGGTCAAGGACATTCGCGGCGGCCAACGCGTGACCGACCCGCAGGCCGAGGCGCGCTACCGCACGCTGGAGAAGTACTCGCGCGACCTGACCACCCAGGCCAAGGCCGGCAAGCTCGACCCCGTCATCGGGCGTGACAAAGAAATTATGCGCGTGATCCAAATTCTCTCGCGCCGCACCAAGAACAACCCGGTCATCATCGGCGAGGCCGGCGTGGGCAAGACCGCCATCGTGGAAGGCCTGGCCCAGAAGATCGCCACCAACGACGTGCCCGAAATCCTGTCGGGCAAGCGTGTCATCTCGCTCGACCTGGGCGCCATGATCGCCGGCAGCCGCTTCCGGGGCGAGTTTGAGGAGCGCCTGAAGGCCACCATCGAAGAGGTGCAGCGCTCCGAAGGCGACATCATCCTGTTCATTGACGAGCTGCATACCGTGGTCGGCGGGGGTGCGGCCCAGGGCGCCATGGACGCCAGCAATATGCTCAAGCCGGCCCTGGCGCGCGGCGAGCTGCAATGCATCGGCGCGACCACGCTGGACGAGTTCCGCAAGCACATCGAGAAGGACTCCGCCCTGGAGCGCCGCTTCGCCCCGGTCTATGTGGACGAGCCGAGCGTGGATGAGACCATCCGCATGCTGCACGGGCTGCGCGACCGCTATGAGGCCCACCACAAGGTGACCATCAGCGACGCCGCCCTGTCGGCCGCCGCCAAGCTCAGCCAGCGCTACGTGACCGACCGCAGCCTGCCCGACAAGGCGATTGACCTGATGGACGAGGCCGCCGCCAAGCTGCGCGTGGCGCTGTACTCGCTGCCGCCCGAGCTCAAGGCCCTCAAGGCCGAGATCGACCGGCTGCAAGCCGAAGAGGAGCAGGCCGGGCTGGCCCGCGACTACGAGCACGCCGCCCAGAAGAAGGCCGAGCGCCTGCGCATCGAGACTGAGTTTACCGGCCAGCGCGACGAGTGGGAGCGCGAGCACC
>JBBRZY010000561.1:0-3948 GCA_038252885.1 Anaerolineales bacterium
GATCAGGATGGGGGCCAAGAGTTGGCCCTTGAGCGTCTGCGGCCAGTTGAGCGAGCCGTCGCTGCGGTTGAGGCCGAACAGCTTGCCGTCGCGGTCGCCGACGTAGAGCAGGTCGCCCGAAACGGCCGGGGCGGCGCGCATGAGACCGCCAGGCTTGACCGTCCACAGTTTGTTGCTGCTGGCGGCGTCCACGGCGTACACATTGCCGCCGACGTCGGTGAAGTATAACACCCCCTTGGCCAGGGTCGGGCCGGCCCAGACCCAGTTGTCGACTTTGTAGGGCGTGGCCCAGCGCGGATCGCCAGTGGCGGCGTCGAGGGCGTACAGCTCGCTGCCAAAGGTGCCAATGTAGAGGGTCGTGCCGTCTTCGCTCAGGGTGGGGGTGCCGGCCAGGGCCGCGCCCAGGTCTTTCTGCCAGCGCAAAGTGCCATCGGCGGTGTTGAGGGCGTAGATGAAGTGGTCGAGGGAGGTGACGTAGACCGTGTCGCCGACGATCAGCGGCGGCGCCCAAATGTCGCGCTTGGCTGAGAACACCCACTGGTCAATGCCGGTGGCAGCATCCACAGCATAGAACTTGCCGTTGGCCAACCCGACGTAGACGACGCCATCTGCCACCGCCAGGCCGCCGACGATGCGGTTATCAACCGCCGGGCTGAGGCCGAACAGGCCGCTCTGGGTGGAGCCCGTGGCCATGCGGCAGCCGGTGCGGGTGTTGGCCTTGGCGTCGAAGGCGAGACACCAGGCCTGCGTGCCGTCGGCGGCGTGGAGGCCAAAGAGAACACCGCTGTACGAGCCGGTGGGGCCTTCAGAGCCGACGATAATCAGGTCGGGGCTGACCGCCGGGTCGGCCACGAAGATGCCGGTGGTGCTGCTGATGACGGTGGGGAAGACCCAGGTCTGCGAGCCATCGGCGACGCGCACGGCGTGGACTTGTTGGCCGGAGGCGACGTAGGCCACCTCACCGTTGGTGGTGAGGCCGGGCCAGGTTTGGGAGGGGGCGGCACCGCAGGCGGCCAGCAAGAAGGCCCCGAGCACCGCTAAGAAACTCAGATACTTAAGACGCACAGCGATTAACTCCTAAGGCACCGGGTCGAAGCCACCGGGATTGAACGGATTGCAGCGCAATACGCGCCAGGCGGCCAGCACGCCGCCCTTGACGACCCCATGCCGGCGGATGGCCTCAAAGCCATAGCGCGAGCACGACGGGTAGAAGCGGCAGGTGTTGATGGGCATGGCGCGCGAGAGGGTGAGTTGATAGAGCCGAATGACGCCGAGCAGCGCCGTCTGCGGCAGATGGGTCGGCCGCAGGTCGGGCCGCCAGGTGGGCAGGGGTTCGGAGTGAGAGTCTCCGGGTTGGTGGTGGTGCTCGGTCGCGTTTGTCATGGTGGGTCACCGCCCCAAAATACTACGGGGCCTGGTCTGGCCCCACCAGCACCCGCGCGCGGCGGAGCAGTTGGTTCAGCGCCGCCTGCGTTTCAGCCAACCGCGCCAACGCCAACGGCCGGCGGGCGATTAGGAGCAGGTCCCAGCCGGGCGCGATCTGGGCGGCGGCAGCGCGGGCGGCTTCGCGCAGCAGGCGCTTGGCCCGATTGCGCGCGACGGCGGGACCGACCGCCCGGCCCGCCAAGAAGCCAAAGCGCGGGGTAGGCTCGGGGGCCGAGGCGCCGCCGGGCACGCGCACGGTCAGGTCGGCGGGGCCGCGCCGGCGGGCGACCAAAACAACAAGCGGGTGGGCGTGAGATCGTCCATCGCGCCGCACCCGCTCAAAATCGGTTGCGCTTTTCAGGTGAAACAAGGCGAAAGCAGCGAGCCGACTCTCCGGCCGCCAGACGCCTAAAGGCGGTGGCGGCGGCTCACACCCTTATTTCTTCTTGCTCGGGCGCCCGGCCGGCGACCCAGCGGCATTCCAGTTGACCTTTTTGATGTGGTTACTGATGCTGGGCGCGAGGCGCACGCGGCCCTTCAGGCGGCGGGCCTTGAGGACGTTGCGGCCACCGGCGGTCGCCATGCGAGAACGAAAGCCGTGGGTGCGGGCGCGGTGGCGGATTCTAGGTTGGTAGGTTCGCTTAGGCATGCCTTGGTCACAATCTGTCTACACTAGGATTTGAATAGCGGGTGATTATACCGTATCGGGGGCGGTTCCAGCAAGGGCCGGGTTTTTGGAGGTCGGGCAGCGAGGGAACGGTGGCTTTTTTGCCACGAATTAGCACGATGGGGAAGGAGTCGGGAGATGGGAGATCGCGGGGCCGCGTGAGAGGGGGTGGTGGAGGCTTAGGGAGTTCCCAGGGGAGGCACACGAATTTTCACGAATGCGCCGCGGTTGTGGCGAGGGGTTGGTGGCGGCTGGGCTAAAACAGCCGGCAAGCGGCTGCCGACTAGCCCCCCTCTGACCTTTGACTTCCGACCTCCCTCATCTTGAGTTGTTCTGCACTTCCCAGAAGACGCCGGAGGTGTAGGTGTTGCGCTCGGAGGTGAGGAACTCGATGGCTTCGGCGATCTCTTCGGGGTCGGCGTAGCGGCCGATGGGCACACCGGGGTTGGCGAGGAACTTGGCGGTGAAGCGCGGGATGACCATTTGGGTGAGGACCCGGCCGGGCTCGAGACCGTTGACGAACACGCCCTGGGCGGGGTAGGTGGCCCCGAGGGATGAGATGAGCGCGTGGATGGCGCCTTTGGAGACGCTGTAGGGCAGGCGCAGGGCGGCCCCGTGGCGCGCGCCAGAGCCGAGGGTGACGCAGCGCCCCCACCCGCGCGCGACCATGACGGGAAGGGCGGCCTTGTGGGCGTGGAAGACGCCAAAGACGTTGACGCGCAGGACACGCTCGAACTCTTCGAGCGGCAGGTCGTCGAACGAGAGCTCTTGGCCCAGGATGCCGGCGCAGCAGACGAGGATATCGAGCCGGCCAAAGGCGGCCACGGTGGCGGCCACCAGGGCCTGCACGGCGACCGGGTCGGTGACGTCGGTGGTGAGCCAGAGCGCGCGGCGGCCGAGGGCTTCGATGGCGCGGACGACGTGGCCGCCGTCGGGGTGCAGGTCGGCGATGACGATGTCGCGGCCGGCCTCGGCCAGGCGCAGGGCGGTGGCGCGGCCAATGCCTTGCGCGCCGCCGGTGATGACGGCGACGCGTTGTTCAAGGGGAGCGGCAAAGCGTAAGGGGGGCATGGGGGTGTGCCTCAGCCGCCGAGCACGGGCGCGCCGATCTCCTGGGCGAGGCGGTGAAAGAGGGCGCTGACGGCGGGCAACTCTTCGGTGGTGTTGCCCTCGGCGATGATGGGGTAGTCGGGCGAGAGCGCCTCGATGCGGCGGAAGAGGGTCGTGAAGTCCACATTACCCTGGCCGGGGCAGCCGTCTTGTAGGTGGAGGGAGAAGCGGTTTTCGAGCCAGACGTCTTTGGCGTGGCAACTGGCGATCAGGTCGCCGAGCACGTCAAAGTCGTGATGGAGGGCGCGGGCGGAGTCGTAGACGGTCTCACGGGTGACCCAGTTGGCCGAGTCGTAGTCGCTGCGCACCCAGGGCGAGTTGACCTGGGTGAGCACGTCGTGGGTGACGACGGCCGACTCGAGGGTGACCATTTGGTGGCCTTCCAGACACAGGAGCACGCCGGCGGCCTCGGCGGCTGGGGCACACTCGCGCAGGCTGCGGACGAGTTGGCGGCGGCTCTCGGCGGTCCAGTTGGCGGGGTGCGGCCACCAGACGCCGGCCGGGTTGTGCGAGCCGGGGCCGGTGTCGATGGCACGCGCGCCCAGCCAGCCGGCCAGGCGCAGGGCGGCCTGGAGGGTGTGCACGGCCTCGCGGCGCAGGTATTCGTCGCCGGTGATTAGGCATTGCCAGTAGCCGGTGGCCTGAAAAAGCGACACCCCCTCGTCGGCCAGGAGCTTGCGCACGTCGGTGGCGACGGCGCGCGGGGTGGTGTGCGGGTCGTTGGCCTTGAAGCGGGTGAAGATGCC
>JBBRZY010000562.1:0-3941 GCA_038252885.1 Anaerolineales bacterium
GGCGGCCAAGGGTGGCTGGGAGGGCGCGATTGCGTCGGTGACCGCGCCGGAGGGGCCGCCGCCGCTGGGGCTGCACCTGTTCTTGGGGTCGGGGACGGGGGAGCTGTATCAGAACCTGGCGCACAATTTGAAGGAAGGGCGGGTGGTGGTGGTGCAGGCGGTGTTCGAGAAGTAGTAAAAAAAGCAAAGGCAAAGAAAGAGAAAAAGAAAAAGGGGATGCCGAGGGAGCGCTAAACACCGGCAGGCAGTAATAACAGATGGCCGGCGGGATCAACGGTGGCAGACCAGCGGGGCGGGATGACGGTGGTGGCGTCGAGTTGGAGGAGGAGGGCCGGGCCGGTGAGGGTGTCGCCGGGGCAGAGGTGGTCGCGCTAATAGAGCGGCGTGGCGACAGGCTGCAAGTGGCCGGCTTGCTCGAACCAGACGGCGCTTTCGGCCACAGGGGTAAGCAGCTGGCCGGCGGGGCGCGGCGAGAGCGGCTCGAAGGTGGGCGGGGGCGTCGGGGCGCTGGCGCGCAGGCGCAGAGTAACCAGCTCCACCGGGTCGGCGGGGTGGCTGTGGCCGTAGCGCTGATCGTGCAGGGCATGGAAGGCGGAGAGCCAGGCGGCGATGACGTCTTCGGCCGGGGCCTCAGCCTCGTCTGCAGCGGCGGGCAGCGGCACGCTGAGCTCAAACGACTGGCCCAGATAGCGCGTGTCGAGCAGGCGCTCTAACGTTATTTCTGCAACGCCCTCGGCCGCCATTTCTTCGTGCGCGCGGGCTTCGAGCGGGGCGAACAGCGCGGCCAGGTCGGCGGCGGTGACAGCCGCGCCAGGGCGCAGCACGGTGAGCGAGTAGTCTTTCACGCGGTCGGCCAGCACCATCCCCAGCGCCGAGAGCACCCCCGGCGCGCGCGGAATGAGCACGCGTGTGATCCCCAAATGCTCGGCCAGCGCGCAGACGTGCAGCGGGCCGGCCCCCCCAAACGCCAACAACGTAAACAACCGCGGGTCGTGGCCGCGCTCAATCGAGATGCGGCGGACCGCGCGCTCGATGGCGGCGGTGGCGACCCGCAGCACATCCCAGGCGGCGGCTTCGGGCGAGGGGGCGTTAAGGTCGCCGGCCAGCGCGGTGAGCGCGCGGCGGGCGGCGGCTTCATCTAACGGCATGTGGCCGCCGAGGAAACGCTTCGGGTCGAGGCGGCCGAGCACCAGGTGGGCGTCGGTGACGGTCGGCTGCGTGCCGCCGCGCCCATAGCAGGCCGGGCCAGGCTCCGCGCCGGCCGAGGCCGGGCCAATTTGCAGCGCGCCGCCGCGATCCACCTGGGCCAGGCTGCCGCCGCCCGCGCCGATGGTGTGCACATCAATCAGCGGGAAGCGCAGCGGCAGGCCGCCGATCTCGCCCTCGGCGGTGAGCGGCAGGCGGCCGGGGCAGAGCGCCACATCGGTCGAGGTGCCGCCCATGTCGAAGGTGATGACGTTGAGGGGCGCGGCCGGCCCCAGCGCCTGGCGGGCGACGGCCAACGCGCCGACCACGCCGCCGGCCGGGCCAGAGAGCGCCAGGCGGGCGGCCTGCGTGCGGGCGCGCGCGGCCGAGAGCGTGCCGCCGTTGGACTGCATGATGCGCAGCGGGCGGGCGCCGAGGCCGGCCTCTAAGCGCGTTAGATAATGCGCGATCAGCGGCGCGACATAGGCGTTGATGACGGTGGTGGCGGTGCGCTCGTACTCGCGATACTCGGGCAGCAAGTCAGACGAGAGCGAGAGGTTGAGCGTTGGCGCGGCGCGGGACAGCACGGCGCGTACCAACTGCTCGTGCTCGGGGCGCAGGAACGAGAACAAAAAGCAGACCGCGACGGACTCGATGCCGGCCGCGAGGAGTTGCGGCAGCAACTGCTCTACGGCGGCGGGCGTGAGGGCAGTCAGCACCTCTCCGCCGGCCGTAACTCGCTCGGCCAACTCGAAGCGCCAGGCGCGCGGGATGAGCGGCGCGGGCTTGACCGGCACCAGCGCGTACAGGTCGGGCCGGTGCTGGCGACCGATCTCAAGCACATCGGCGAAACCGGCGGTGGTGATGAGGGCCGTGCGCGCGCCGCGCTGTTCGAGCAGAGCGTTGGTGGCGATGGTCGAGCCGTGGATGACCTCGGCCGTGGCGCTGACGCCCAACTCGGCCACGCCTTCCAGAAAGGACTGGGCCGGGTCGGCGGGCGAGGTGGGCCGCTTGTGCACGCGCACGCGGCCGGCCTCGTCCACCAGCACGAAGTCGGTGAAAGTGCCGCCGATGTCGACGCCCAGTAAGGTCACGGAGCCCCCCACCCGCCCCCGCCCGGCGAGCGCAGGCTGAGCAGCGCGCCGGGCGGCACCTCCACGCTGAACTTGCCGGGCAGCGCGGTGGCGACGCCATTAATGAACAGCACGTTCTCGCCCAGCGCGCCCGGTTGGCCGCCCTGCAAGCCCCACGGCGGCCGGCGGCGGCGCTCAGACAGCACGGTGACGCGCGCGGCGGCCAGGAAACGCAGATCGCGCTGCAACCCGTCGCCGCCGGCGTGTAAGCCCGCGCCGCCCGAGCCGGGGCGCAGCGCATAACGCTCGACGCGCAGCGGGTAGGCGTATTCGAGCACCTCGACCGGGGTGTTGCGGGTGTTGCTCATGTGCACATGCACGCCCGAAGCGCCGGGGCCGCTGGGGCCAGCGCCCGCGCCGCCGCCCATGGTCTCGTAGTAGGCAAAGACGCGGCCGGTGGCCGGGTCGCGTCCGCCGAAGGTCAAGTTGTTCATGGTGCCCTGGCTGGCGGCGGGAATGCGCCCGGGCAGCGCCAGGGCCAGCGCGCGGAAGAGCACATCCACCAGGCGCTGGGAGGTCTCGACGTTGCCGGCCGCGACGGCGCTGGGGCGCTGGGCGTCGAGCAGGCTGCCGGGTGCGAGCACGACGACCAGCGGGGCCAACGCGCCGGCGTTGAGCGGCAGGCCGGGGCCGGCCAGGCAGCGCAGCACATAGCACAAGGCCGACTCGACGATGGCGCGCACCGCGTTGAGGTTGCCGGCCACGGCGGGCGCCGTGCCGGTGAAGTCGGCCGTCAGGCGGTCGGCGCGCACGCGCAGGCTGACGCGCAGCGGGATGAGGGCGGCGGCCGGGTCGGCCGGCTCTAGAAAGTCCTCGGCGGCGTAATCGCCGGGAGGAATCTCAGCGATGACGGCGCGGGCGAACTGCTCGGCGTAGGCAAGCAGGCCGGCGGCATGGGCCTGCACGCTGGCGAGGCCGTAGCGGGCCACAATCTCTAAGGCGCGGTTTACGCCAATGGCGTGGGCGGCCAACTGCGCGGCCAGGTCGCCGGTGCGCTCGGCTGGGGTGCGGACGTTGTTGAGGATCAGTTCCCAAACGGCGTCGTTGCGGCGGCCGGCGGCGACGAGCTTGAGGGGCGGGATGATCAGCCCCTCCTGGTATATTTCGGTCGAGAGCGGCATCGAGCCGGGCGACATGCCGCCGATGTCGGCGTGATGCGCGCGCGAGGCGACGAAGAACAACGGGCCGGCGCTCTCGGCGTCGAAGACCGGCGAGACCAGGGTAATATCCGGCAGGTGGGTGCCGCCGAGATAGGGGTCGTTGAGGATGACTACATCGCCAGGGGCGAACGGGGCGCAGCGGTCAAGCGCGGCGCGCACGGAGGCCGGCATGGCGCCCAGGTGCACGGGGATATGCAGGGCTTGGGCCAGCAGCCGGCCGTCGCCGGTGAACACGGCGCACGAATGGTCGAGGCGCTCTTTGATGTTGGGCGAGAAGGCAGTCCGGCCGAGGGTGACGCCCATCGCCTCGGCGATGGAGGCGAAGAGGTGCTTGAAGATTTCGAGCGAGGCGGGGGTGGGCGCGGCGGCGAACATGGGTTGGAGGTATTATGCCATTGATGGAGGTCGGAGGTCAGAAGTCAGAAGTCGGAAAGAGCAGGCGCGACGGTGGGGAGCGGCACGA
>JBBRZY010000563.1:0-3932 GCA_038252885.1 Anaerolineales bacterium
ACTGGCAAGGTTACGCAATATATGACCGACCGCCCCGCGTTTGAGGCCGGCTGCCCGGGCCTCTCGGCCGAGGCGGCGCGCTGGCTGGTGGCGCAAGGCATGGTGCTATTTGGGCTCGACGCCACCAGCGCCGACCCGCACCCGGTGCCCGACTGGGCCGACACGGTGCACGAAGAACTGCTCATCAAGTGTGGCATCCACATCATTGAGAACGTCAATCTCGAAGACCTGGTGCGCGATCAGGTGAAGGAGTTTGCCTTCATCTGCCTGCCGCTGCGTATCGAAGGCGCGACCGGCTCGTGGGTGCGCCCACTGGCGCTGGTGTAGGCGGCGGCGTACTACCAGAATTCAATTTCAAGATAGGAGCAGAGCGCAATGTCCGTCAACAAGCTGCGAAGCCGCCTGCAAGCCCGCGAGACTAGCTATGGGCTGTGGGTGACGATGGAGAGCCCGACCGTCACCGAGATCGCCGGGGCGCTCGGGGTAGATTGGGTCTGCCTGGATATGGAGCACGGCCACCTGGACTATGGCGAAGTGATGGACCACATCCGGGCGGCGCGCGGCAGCGACCTGACCATCCTGGTGCGCGCGCCGGAGGTGCAGGCCTCGTTTGTGCGGCGCGTGCTGGATATGGGCGCGCACGGCGTCTTTCTGCCGTTGGTGCGCACGCGGGCCGATGTGGAGCGCGGCACGGGCTTTGCGCGCTACCCGCCGCAGGGCGTGCGCGGGGTGGGCGGCGAGCGCTCGATGCACTGGGGGCTGGGTTTTCAGGAATATATAGCGCAGGCCAACAGCGAGACGCTGATTATCCCCATCATTGAGACGGTCGAGGCCGCGGAGAACATTGACGACATTCTGGCGATGCCGGGCCTGGAGGCGATCTTCTTTGGCCCGTCAGACCTCTCTACCACGCACGGCTATTTGGGCCAATGGGAAGGGCCGGGCATCGCCGAAAAGATTCTGGACATCCGCGCCAAGGCGGCGCAGCGCGGCATCGGCGCGGGGCTGATGGCGACGAGCATCGAAGACGGCGCCATGCGGCGCGACCAGGGGTTCAATTTGATCGGCCTGGGAGCGGACACCACCATGCTCGTGCGCTCGATCAACCAGGCGCTGGAAAAATTGCGCGGTCACACAACCACGCGCTTGCTGTTCTAGCCCAAGCCGCCTACGGGCGGGGAGACCTACCGGCCATGATTGTTAAGTCTGCTGATGCGCTGCGCCAGATCACCCACGACATTTTATCCAAACTGGGCGCGCCGCCCGACATCGCCGAGCGCGTGGCGACGGCGCTGGTCGAGAGCAATCTGGCCGGCCACGACTCGCACGGTGTCATGCGCTTGCTGTTCTACGCCGACTCGATCCGCGCCGGCACGCTCAACCCAGCCGGGCGGCTGACTGTCATTCGCGAATTGCCCGGCACGGTGCTGCTCGATGCCGGCTGGAATCTGGGCCAGTACGCCTGTGCCCAGGCCATGCAACTGGCAATAGAGAAGGCCCGCACGCAGGGCATCGGCCTGGCGGTGGTGCAGCACTGCGACCACACTGGCCGCATCGGCGAGTACGCCACCATGGCGGCCGAGCAGGGGTTCGTCGGCCAGGTGGTCTGCAATGGGTCGATCCCCGGCGGGCTGGTGGCCCCGTTTGGCGGTAAGTCGCGGGCACTGGGCGCGAACCCGCTGGCCTGGGCCGTGCCGGGCGCGCCGGGGCAGCCGCCGATCTACCTGGACTTTGCGACCTCCATCGTCGCGCACGGTAAGGTGGAAGTGGCGGCCGACAAGGGCGAGCTAGTGCCAGAGGGCTGGATTCTCGACAAGCTGGGCCAGCCCACGCGCAGCCCGCGCGAAGGGTTGGACGGCGGCGCGATCTTGCCATTTGGTGGGCACAAGGGCTACGCCATGAGCGTGATGATCGAACTGATGGGCGGGGGCCTGAGCGGCGTCGGTTTTCCCCTCTTTCCCACCTACCGCTGGGACCAGGGCACGCTGCTGGTCGCCATCAACATCGAGGCCTTCCAGCCGCTGGCCGAATTCCGGGCGATGGTGGCCGAGTTCGTTCAGCGCCTCAAGGCCATGCCGCGCGCCGCCGGCCACGACGAGATCTTCCTGCCCGGCGAGCACGAGTGGCGCACGCGGGAGGCCCGCCAGCGCGACGGCATCGCCCTGCCCGAGGTGACCTGGGCGCGCCTGACCGATCTGGGCCGTTCCGTGGGGCTCCAGTTTGACTAAGGCGGAGCGGTCCAGCGCCGAGCACTTTCAACGCCTGCTGCGCCTGCTGGAACTGGAGTCGGAGGCGGAGAAGCAGGCGGCGCTGCGCGCGGCCCAACAGCGCACGCCGGCCGCCGCCGAGGCCGCCGGGCACAGCCTGATCCACCTCGTCATTCGCGAAGAGGCCGCAGGGCTGGGTGGGCGCATCCTGCTGACGCTGGAGAAGCGCAACCAGACTCTGGCGCTGCCCTGGTCGCGGATGGGCGTCGGCTCGCCGGTGCTGCTGTCAGAAGAGGGCGTGCAAACGTCGGGCGAGGCCGCGCCCAGTTGGCGGGGCGTGGTCAGCCGCCTCAACCGCCACACGATTGAGGTGGCGCTGGCCCAGTGGCCCGAGCCGGAAGCCGAGCGCCCGACCTTCCGGCTAGACCGCTCGACCGACGAAATCTCGCGCCAACGCCAGCGCCAGGCGCTGGAGCGCGCGCAGGCCGCCACTGGCTCGCGCCTGGCCGAACTGCGCGATGTGCTCTTGGGCGCGCGCCCGCCGGTCTTCATCGCCGAGCGCCCCACCCCACCGCTCAACGCCAATCTCAACGCCACCCAGCAAGCGGCTGTGCGCTTCGCGCTGGCGGCCGAAGACCTGGCCATCATCCACGGGCCGCCCGGCACCGGCAAGACCACCACCGTCGTCGAGTTGATCCGGCAGATCGTGCAGCGCGGCCAAACGGTGCTAGCTTGCGCGCCCAGCAACCTGGCGGTGGACAATCTGCTGGAACGGCTGGTGGCCGAGGGCGAACGGGTTATTCGACTCGGCCACCCGGCGCGCGTGCTGCCGGAGCTACGGGCGCATACGCTCGACTATTTGGTCGAGAACCATCCCGAGATGAAGCAAGTGCGGGCGCTGACGCGCGAGGCCTATGCGCTGCGGCGGCAGGCGAGCAAGTTCACCCGCGCGCGGCCAGAGCCAGGGGCGCGGCCGGCCATGCGCCGCGAAGCCAAAGACATGCTGGCCGAGGCGCGCCGGGCGGAAGACCAGATCGTTGCGCGGCTGCTCGACGCGGCGACGGTGGTCTGCGCCACGACCACCGGGCTAGATGACAGCCTGCTGGGCCAGCGCCTGTTCGAGTGGTGCGTGATCGACGAGGCCAGCCAGAGCACCGAGCCGGGCGCGTGGGTGCCGCTGAAGTATGCCCGCCGCCTGGCGCTGGCCGGCGACCATTGCCAACTGCCGCCGACGATCATCTCGCCCCAGGCCGCCGCCGAGGGCTTTAGCGTCAGCCTGATGGAGCGGCTGATGGGCGAGCTAGGGCCGGCTTCCGCGCGCCGCCTGGGGGTTCAGTACCGGATGCATCACGACATCATGGCCTTCTCGTCGCAGGAGTTCTACGACGGCGCGCTGGAGGCGGCCCCAGCCGTGAGCGGCCACCTGCTGCGCGATCTGCCGGAGGTGGAGGCCAACGACTTGACCGAGACGGCGGTGCAATTTGTAGACACGGCGGGCGCGAGCTACGACGAAGGTTTGGAGCCGGACGGCGACAGCCGCCTGAATGAGCAGGAGGGGGTGGTCGTCATCCGCAAGGTGCAGGCGCTGCTGGCGGCGGGCCTGCCCCCGGCCGACGTCGCCGTGATTACACCGTACGCCGCCCAGGCGCGCTGGCTGCGCGAGCACTTGAAGCAGCCCGAGGTCGAGATCGACACGGTGGACGGCTTCCAGGGGCGCGAGACGGA
>JBBRZY010000564.1:0-3931 GCA_038252885.1 Anaerolineales bacterium
CTGACTGACCACCACAGTGGCGGGCGGGGCGCTGGGCGGCGGGGCGGGGGCGACTGTGAGCGGCGCGGCGCCATCGGCCACGGGCAGGGCCGCGAGAGTGCCGGCCACTGTGCCGGCGCTGGCCCGCACCCAGGCGGCGAGGCCGCCGGGCAGCTCCAGGCGCAGCCACGAGCCGTCGGCGTTGCGGGCGGTGGCCGGCCAGCGGTCGTTACGGAACAGCGACACGGCCCGCGCGGCGCTGGCGGAGGGGCCGGCGCGCCCAAACATGCTCTTGGCCGTCACGGTGTAGAACACCGGCTCGACTGGGCCGACCGGGGCGGCCAAAGTTGGGGCGCTACTGGCGACAGCGGCTGGGTCTGCGCCAGCCGCGCCGATGATGGTCGTGACCGCCACGCCGGCCAGTTCGCCGGCCACTTGCCCGTAGGCGGCCGCGATCCAGGTGCTGCCGGGCGCGCCGCCGGGAAAGTCGAGCAGCAGCCAGGCCGAGTCGGGGCTGCGGCCGACGACGCCGAAGGCCTGGCCGGCGAAGACTGAGTACATGCGCGCGCCGCTGGGGCTGGGCGCGGCCCGCAGGAAGGCGCTCTTGACCGTGACCGTGAAGCTCACGCCCGAGGCGCGGGCGGGCGAGGCGGCCGGCAGCAGGAAGCCGGCCAGCAAGAGGATTACCAGACACCATTGAAGACTCTGACGCACGCGCAAGCTCATTTTTACCGTACCCATGCCCCTGACTATTTGTGCCTTTACGGCCCTATGCCGGACGGGTAGAATCTTCGCATGATCCGACCGACTCGACCACTACCAGTATTGACCCGCTTGAGCGTGGGGCTGGCGCTGCTGGGGGTGCTGCTCGGCGGCTGCGCCCCGGCCACGCCCGCTGCGACTGCCACGCCGCTCACCGCGGTGCCGACGCCCACGGCCGCCGTGCTGGACCGGCCCGCGCCGCCGGTCATGGGCGTGTTCGACGAGGCCAGCGTCGCAACGATTAAGCTGGACGATTACCCGGTCATTCCGGAAATCAGCGCCACGGCTCGCGCCATCTATGCTGCCGGGCTGGCGGCAGGGAATAACCCGCGCGTGTTCTCGAAGCTGGGCGACTGCATGACCGAGAACCCGCACTTCCTGGTGACGTTCGCCGAGGGCCAGTACGATCTCGGGCCGTACACCGACTTGCAGGCGGTGCTTGACCACTACAGCGGCGTGCCGGCCCGCAGCGGCGATTGGCAGCTCGACTCGTTTGCCACGGTGGGGCTGGCCGCCGCCGCCGGGTTCAACATCGCCGGGCCGCTCGACGCCACCTGGGCCAACCCGGCCTGGTGCGAGGGCGGCGAGTCGCCGGCGGCGTGCGAGTTCCGCGTGGCGCTGCCGAGTGTGGCGGTTATGATGTTCGGCACCAACGATGTGGCCTACACCGACGCCGCCACGTTCGACTTCTTCTTTCGCACGCTGGTCATCAAGGCGCTCGACGCTAATGTGCTGCCGATCCTGAGCACCTTCCCCACGCGGCCAGAAGACCTGCCCAAGTCGCTGCTGCTCAACCAGGTGGTGGTGCAGATCGCGCTGGACTACGATCTGCCGCTGCTGAACCTCAACCGGGCGCTGGAACCGCTGCCGGACCACGGTGTGGACCCGAACGACACTATTCACCTATCGGTGCCGCCGGAGGGCCAGGGGCGCGTGGACCAGTTTACGCCGGAGAACTTGCAGTACGGCTTCACGGTGCGCAATTTGGTGACGCTCCAGGCGCTGGCGGCGGTGCTGGACGCGGCCGGTCGGTAGCTATTGGCCGTAGCCGCACATGAGATACTCGCCGTCGTTGAGCAGCGCGCGGTAGGGATGGTCGGAGACGCTCCAGGTGCGGTTCTCACCCTGGTAGGCGGTGACGATCTGGCCGGTGCAATTGACCAGGGTGTAGTCGCCGTCGGCCGCGCCGACGGTGCAACTGACGCTATCGAGTTGGGCGTCCATCGAGGCGAACGAGGTGGCCTCGATTTGGGCTTGCGGTTCCCAAGCCGGGCACGACAGGCGCGTCATGGCGTCCACATCGCTCTCGACCTTGGCGGCCAAATAGGATTCAATCGCCTGGGCCGGGGCGTCCTGGTTGCTTTGGCAGGCGGCCAGCCCGAAGGCGCACAGCGCCAGCCAGGGCAATAACCGGAATAAGGGGATACGCATACCGTTCGCTCCTGATTTCTACCAGGGCCGCGCACCGCGACCCAGACGAATTGTACCGGGAGAAGAGAAAAAAGAAAGAGAAAGAGAAAAGAGATGGGGCCGGGGCGATTTTGTGACGCCCTTGGTGATACTTTATAATCGCATCTTGGTATACGCAGTGGCAAAGGGAGTGTTCGTTGACTGACTACGGATTTCACCACTATTTTGGGGGTTTTCGCCGGCGGGCGGGGCTGGTGGGCCTGGCATTTATGGTGGGGCTGACAGCCTGCACGGCCAGCCCCACACCGGTGCCGACGGCTACTACCGCGCCGACGGTCGCAGCGACGAGTACCAGCGCGCCGACGGCCACCAAGCCGACTGCCACCGCGGCGGCGACAGCCACAGCGACGACCCCGCCGGCCAGCGCCACTGCCACCGATACGCCCAGCCGCACACCGACGGCCAGCGCCACCGCCACCGCGTCGGCCACGGCCACGGCGACCACGCCGCCCGCCAGCGCCACCAGCAGCCAGTCGATCTTCAACGCGGCGTCGGTTTGGAACACCAGCCTGGTGGGCGGTGATACCCCCACCGGCAGTTGCAGCGGCACGTACAACCCGCCCTATGGCCTGGTGCAGATTACGCCCAACGCCACCGGGCTGGTGTGGCACAACACCGTGCCGGAAGACTACGCCTTCATCAAAGTCGGCCCGGGCGCTTATACCTATAACGGCCCCAATGGCATTGGCACCGGCGCGGTGTCGCTGCAACTGACCTTCACCAGCGACACCACTCTGACGATGGTGCAGAACTTTGTGGCGAACGCCGAGCCAGCCTGCACGCACACCCACACCTACGCCGGGACGTTCCAGTACTTTAGCCGGTAGCAGTTAATTTGCGACGACTATAGGAGAGGTATATGGCTCACATACGACTGCAAGTTCCCGTTTGGCTGCGCGCGCTGCTGGTGGCGCTGGCGCTGCTGGCCGCGCTCGGGCTGGCTCGCCCCGCGTCGGCCCAGCAAGGCAACCCATGCGACCCGGCGGCGGCCTGCTTTGACGTTGGCATTAGCCTGCCGAGCACGGTGGGCGACTTTTACGTGGATGGCGCGCTGGCGGCGGCGGGCGTCAACAGCACGCGTATCGTCACCGCGCCGGGCGTCAACCACACTTTTGAAGTGCGCAACATGCAAGACCCAAGCGTCGCCGGCTACGGCACGCTGCTGGTCTATCCCAACCAAAGCTTTGTGCAGCAGGCGGGCGCGGGCGTGGTTTGGAAGGCGCTGTTCTACCCGGTGCGGCAGTACATTCGCGGCACGCTGAATTACACCTGCCAGCCCACTGGCTGGAAGGCGACCGACAACGTGGCCTGCCGCGTGACAATTGACGGCGTGACCATGCCCGACCTGGGGCCGGGGACCAGCGCCGCCTATACGCTCGACCCCGGCGCGCGGGCCGTGCATACTGATTTGGTGGGCGCGCAGGCCAATAGCTGGAACACGCTGGCCCGCGACGACGCGCCGGTCATCAGCGTTGGGCGCAACACCTACCTGACGGCCGCCTTTTCGCACAAGGGCATCCTCAAAGTCTCGCTGCTGCCGGCCGGGCTGGTGGGTGATATCTACCTCAATGGCAATTTCATCGTGGGGCAGGTCAATGCGGTGGATTTGATCGTGCCGTCGGGCGTGGCGCACACGATCGAAGCCCGCAACATCAGCGACCCGGCGGCGGCCGGCAAATATCGCTGGGCGGATGTGAGCCTGTCGACCTCGGTGGCGGCC
>JBBRZY010000565.1:0-3931 GCA_038252885.1 Anaerolineales bacterium
AGGTGGGCAAGCCCACCCACCCCTGGTAAAAATTTCTGGCTGGCCCAAAACGGGAGCGGCCCTAAAGGGCGTGTAAACCCGCTGGCGGCAGGGATAGGCGCGCTGGTCAGTCGATCACCCCGGCGGCGAGTCGCGCGGCAAGCGCGCGGAGTAGCCTGACCCAATGCCTAGGGCCGGCCGCGTGGGGCCTGAGGTTATGCCACCAAACTGAAATACACCCAGGCTTTTCGTCCCGTTTGTCCTCCCTCCGGCCCGATGGTACACTACGCCTAATCACGGCCGGTAGCCGACCTCACCCGTAGAAAGTCGAGACGCCAGGATGAAATTGGGCACGCTCCGCATCAAACTACCTGACGGCCAGACGCGCGAATACAGCGTCGAACAGGCCACGTTGGGCATCGGCCGGGCGGCCGACAACGAGTTGGCGCTGGACGAGATCTCGATCTCGCGCCGCCACGCACGCTTTAGCTTCGACGCGGGGCGTATGTCGGTCGAGGACCTCGGCTCGGCCAACGGCACCTACATTGGCAGCCAGCGGCTGGCCCCCAACACGCCCACCTTGGTCCCTGAAAGCGAGACGGTGCGGGCCGGCGACGTGGAAGTGCGCTTTACGCCGGTCGAAGCCGCGCGCCAGCCGACCGGCGCGCGGACCATGATGGAGACCCCGCCCGAGGGCGGCGCGGCCATGCGGTATGGCGTGCTGCACATTCGGCTGCCCAGCGGAGAGACACGCCACTTCCCGATGGAGCAGCCCAGCATCACCGTCGGGCGCGCGTCTGACAACCAACTGAGCCTGGATGAGATTTCGGTTTCGCGCCGCCATGCGCGGCTGACGGTCGAATCTAGCCGGCTGATGATCGAAGACCTGGGCTCGGCCAACGGCACCTTTATCGGCACGCAGCGGGTCGCGCCGAACAGTCCGGGCTTGGTGCCGGCCGACCAAGTCGTGCGTATTGGTGATGTGGAGGTGCGGTATGAGGCGCCGCGCGCCGTCGAGGCGGCGCGGGCCTTTGCGCAGACCGGCATGGAAAACAGCTTGCCGCCGCAGGGCCAAAGCGGCGCCGGCGGGCCGCCGGTGAACGTGTCGCTGGTTGGGCCGGTTGCGCCGGTCGCGCCGGGCAACGTGGTCACCGCCACCGTCACCATCCAGAACCGGGGCTCGGTGGTAGATGAGTTCATCATCCGCGTGACGGGCGTGCCGGGCAACTGGGTGCGCTTGAGCAAGGAACGGGTGCCGCTGCTGCCAAACGCGCAGGAAGCGGTCACCATCACCTTCCAGCCGCCGCGCCGGGCTGAGGCTGTCGCCACCGACCACCGCCTGACGATCTCGGTGATCTCGCGTGAGCACCAAACCGGCGTCAACGTGCAGGGGATGCTGCGGGTGCTGCCCTATTCGGGGTTTGTGCTCTCGCTCCAGCCGGTGCGCAGCACGCTGGCCTTCACCGTCGTGGCGCAGAACCAGGGCAATGCGCCGGTCACTTACCAACTGAGCGGCGTGGACGATGAGCGCTCGCTGGACTATCGCTTCAGCCAGGGGCTGGTCACGCTGCAGGCGGGCGAGACAGCCAACGTCCCGCTGGAGGTCAGCCCCAAGGTGCGGCCGAGCATCGGCACGCGCGAGACGCGCGGCTTCAACATCGTCGGCACCTCCACCGACCAATCGGGCGCGGCCGAAGTGCGCGCGAACGGCCAACTCATCATTCGGCCGCCCATCCCGATCTGGCTGATCCCACTGGTGATCCTCGTGTTGCTGTGCTGCTGTATTGGCTCGGCCTACGCCTACTTCACCTTCTGCCCGACCTACGCGGCCAGCGCGCCATTCTGCCCGGCCGGTTCCAAGCCGGTGTTCAACCTCTTCAACGCCACGCCCGAGGAAGTGCAAAAGGGCGGCGCGGTGGTCATAGCGTGGGACGTGAGCAACGCTGAAGAAGTGTCGCTGATCGCGCCGGTGCAAAGCACGCTCTCGGCCAGCGGGCTGCAGACCTTCAATCTCGACACGACGACGACTTTCACCATCCGCGCGACTAACTTCGCTGGGTCGGTGGACAAGTCGGTGACGGTGCACGTGCAGCAGCCGCCGCCGGTGATCCAGAGCTTCACGGTCACGCCGCAGATCATCACGGCGGGGCAGACCAGCAAGATTGTGCTGAGTTGGACCGTGGCGGGCGCGACCTCCGTCAGCATCGAGGGCGTGCCAGGGCAAAACTTTGCGGCGGCCGGCAGCGTGGAAATTGACGCGCCAGCGGTCAACACTACTTATAATCTGGTGGCGAGCAACGAAACGGGATCAGTGCAGCAGGCCGCCTCGGTTGTCATCGCCTCGGCCGAGTGCACGGTGGCGAATGTGCCCAGCGGCGAGGTGCTCTACCTGCGCGAAGGGCCGGGGCAGTTCTACGACTTGGTGGTGGCGCTCAACAATGGGAATGTGATCGTGCCGTTTGGACGCAACCCCACCGGCGACTGGCTCAAGGTCATCGCCCGCGACGTCAGCCGCGAGGGCTGGGTGGGCAGCAACTTTGTGACCTGCACCAACGCGCCGGACGTCAGCGCTTACCCGACGGTCCAGCCGGCGCTGATCCCCACGCTGGCGCCCTCGGCCACGCCCACGGCCTCGCCCACCACGGCGCCGACCGGCACGCCTGAGCCGACCGCCACGCCCACCAACACGCCCACCGCCACGCCGACTAACACGCCGGTCTTCATCAGCAGCGGGCTGGTGACCTACCGGGTGCAGGAGGGCGGGCGCACCAGCATCTACTTGCAGGGCGCGAACGGCGGACGCATCCCGCTAGTGTTCGACAAGGACGATGCCGAGGTGCTCGACTACACGCCAGCGAACGGCGGGCGGTTTGCCATCTGGGTTTCGGAAGGCGGCCAAGAAAAGGTGTTCATCATTAACCAGGGCGGCAGCCTGGTGGGCGGCCCAATCACCGGCGGCTGGACCTCGGTGACCGACGGCGACTGGTCGAACGACGGCAACACGCTGGTGCTGGAAACACTCTCCGGCGCAGTCGTGAACTACATCTACTACGACGCGGCCGGGAATTTGAAGGGCGCGCCGGTGTTCCCATGATGAGCGCGAAGGAGGCCGCCATGCGGCGCATGTTGAAACGAATGGCCCCGGTGTGGCTGGGGCTGATGGCGGCAGCACTGTTTCTCTCCGGCTGCAACCTGGAGGGCGTGGCGGCGTTCTCACCCGCCAACGACCGCGTGGCCGTGATTACGAAGGTGGCCGACAAATATGAGCTCTACACGACCGACGCCAACGGCAACAACCCGATCATGCTGGAGCCCAGCATCGCGGCCGGCTTCGATGTGACGTTTGATCCGCTGGGCACTAAGCTGCTGTATGTGGCGGCCGGGACGGTCTGCACCCAGAACGCGGGCGGCGGCGGCAAGAGCTGCCCGGTAACCTTGCCGGGGAGCATCTCCGGGGGGTTCCTGTCGTACTTGCCCAACGGCGATTACATCCTGGTCTATCAAGTTGCCAGCAAGTGGCAAATGCACGTGTACCAGCCAGGGGCGGCCGGGCCCTACAAGAGCGAGGTCAATGTTGACCACTTCTTCTTGACCAGCGATGCCTTTAAGGTCAAGCGCGGCAGCAACGGCGTGGAGTGGTACCTGGCGACCTACGACAAGCCGGGCGGCCTGCAAAACCTGCGCTGGGTGCTGGTGCGCGGCGCAGAGGCGATCATGTACAACGCGGCCGGCAGCCTGGAAGGGCCGACGCCACTGCCGCGCGAAATCAATAGCGCGGTGCAAACGGCGCTGGCCGACCGCAACACCAGCGACATCACCAGCGGCGTGATCTCGCCGGACGGCACCAAGATGGCCTTCCGCACGCGCGTGGGCAGTGACCCCAACTACACCTATGGTCTGTACGTGCTCGACCTGAACTCGACCACAGGCAGCTTCATCAACCTGGTCAACA
>JBBRZY010000566.1:0-3921 GCA_038252885.1 Anaerolineales bacterium
CAGCGCGGCACTTGAGACACTCGCGGCACTTCTACCAACAAATCCCTCCCGCGCGGCACTTGGGACACTCGCGGCACTTCTACCAACAAATCCCTCCCGCGCGGCACTTGAGACACTCGCGGCACTTCTACCAACAAATCCCTCCCGCGCGGCACTTGGGACACTCGCGGCACTTCTACCAACACCCCGGCGCACCAACACCTCCCGACCGACCGCTGCCTCTTGCATCCTTTTTCTCTTTCTCTTTCTTTTTTCTCTGCACTTGACGCCTTTCGCTTTTTTCAAATTTGCGCCCTCCCCCAATCAGGCTACAATCCCCCCCATGTTCACTCTCTGCGGCGGCCCGCACATGCGCCGCTGCCACCTCCACAAGAAATGGCACACGGCCGACGCCTGACGACGCTCTCCGCATTAAACTGGCCCGCCCGCTTGTCCCGTATTCGTTTACTCCCACCTTCAACCTAATCATTACAAACTTCGGAGCCGCCCATGTCAGCCACCAAAACCCCCAAGACCCGAGCCATGTTCGAGCGCGCCAAGCAAGTCATGCCCTGGGGCGTCACGTCTAACTTTCGCTACTGGGGCGACGACACCCCCGTCGTCTCGCGCGCCCAGGGCGCCTACCTGTGGGATACCGACGACAACCGCTACATCGACTACCGCCTGGCCTTTGGCCCCATCATCCTCGGCCACGCCGACCCGCGCATCACCCAGGCCATCACCGACGTCCTCGTCAACGGCAACCTATACGCCCACACCCACCCGCTCGAGATCGACGTGGCCGAGCGCATGGTGCGCATGTGCCCCGGCGTGCAAAAAGTGCGCTTCGCCAACTCGGGCACCGAGGCCACCATGCACGCCCTGCGCATCGCGCGCGGCTACACCAACCGCGAGAAGATCATCAAGTTCGAGGGCTGCTACCACGGCTTCCACGACTACACCCTGTTCTCGACCTCCATGACCCCCGGCGGCTCACTCGGCTCGCGCCGCAGCCCACTCACCGCCGCCAACTCGTCCGGCATCCCCGCCGCCCTGCGCGACCTGATGATCAGCGTGGTCTACAACGACCTCGACCTGCTCGACCGCACCGTGCGCGCCCGCTGGCACGAGCTCGCCGCCATCATCGTCGAGCCCATCGCCGGCAACATGGCCGCCATCATGCCTGTGCCGGGCTTCTTAGAGCACATCCGCAAGCTGTGCGACGAGTATGGCATCATCATGATCATGGACGAGGTCAAGACCGGCTTCCGCATCGCGCGCGGCGGCGCCACCGAGTTCTTCGGCGTCAAGGGCGACCTCATGACCTACGCCAAGAGCTTGGCCAACGGCTTCCCACTTGCGGCCATCGGCGGCAGCGACGAAGTCATGAGCGCCATCGAGCCGGGGCGGCTGGCGGTCGGCGGCACCTACTGCGGCAACGCGGTCGGGGCGGCGGCGGCCAAGGCCACCCTCGACATCCTGGCCGAAACCGACGCGCTGGCCCAAATTCACGCGCGCGGCACGCGGCTGATGCAGGGCCTGGGCGAAGTCCTCACCGAGGCCGGCATTGACCACGAGATCACCGGGCAGCCGGCCATGTTCGGCCTCACGCTCGAGCCGCGCGAGCGCCCCCTGCGCGACTACCGCAACACGCTCGAATCCAACCCCGAGCTGTACGAGCGCCTCATCCTGGCCATGCGCGCGCGCGGCGTCGAGGTCGAGCCCGATTGGCGCGAGCCGTTCTTCCTGTGCGCCGCCCTCACCGACGCCGACGTGGAAGAGACGCTCAACATCGCCAACGACGCCATCAAGGAAGTGAAGGGCGGCTAGAATTTAGAGCGGCCCCCAAACAGGACACCAGGTAGATGCGAATGCGAACGCGAGCGGGCGCCATTGCAGTGTTGGTTGGGTTTGGTCTGCTGATCGCTTTTCTGCTGACGGGGGCTGGCCCCACCTGGGCCGGGCCAGGTGCGGGCGGCCCGTTCCTCGTCAACTCGGTGCTCGACGGCTCCGACACTGCGCCCGGCGATGGCCAGTGCGAAACAGCCACCGCCGGCGAGTGCACCCTGCGGGCGGCCATTCAAGAGGCCAACGCCGAGCCAGGGGTCGATACGATCCTGTTCGCGGTCACCGGCACTATCACACTCTCGGCCGAGCTGCCCAATATCAGCCAGTCGCTCAATCTCCTCGGCCCCGGCGCAGACGCGCTCAGCCTGGCGTCGGCCTACGTGCCCACCACCTTCATGCTCCCGCTGATCGGCGCGGCCAGCAGCAACGTCTACCTGATCTCCGGCCTGGAGCTGCGCGGCAACTTTGAAGCGGCCGGCATCGGCGTGAACAACGGCACCCTCACGCTCGACCAGATGCGCCTGTTCCAGACCAGCCGCGGCCTGCTGGTCTTCGGGGCTGGCACCCAGGCCACAGTGCGCGCCAGCAGCTTCATCTCGAACCACGCCCTGCTGGGCGGCGCGATCCAGGTGCAGGCCGCCAGCCTACTCCTGGTAGACAGCCGCCTGGACGACAACGGCGCCACCGACGGCGGCGGCGCGCTCGACAACGACGGCCTCACCGTCATCCGCGCCAGCACCTTCTCCAACAATAGCGCTGGCACTGCCGGCCTGGGCGGCGTAGGCGGGGCCATCAACAACGAGCCGGGCGGCCGGCTGAGCGTGATCAACAGCACCCTGTCGGGCAACGCCACTGCGTCCAACGTCACCAGCAGTGGCGGCGGACTCTACAACGCGGGCGTGCTCACGCTCACCAACGCCACGTTCAGCGGCAACAGCACCCCCGGCCTGGGCGGCGGCCTGCGCCTGGTGGCCGGCAGCGTGACCCTGCTGCGCAATTCGATCATCGCCAACAGCCCTGACGGCGGCGACTGTTCAAACACCGGCGGCGTCAACGCTGGCGGCACCGTCCTTGACGGCGGTTACAACCTGATCGAAGACAACACCTGCGGCTTCACCGGCGGGGCCGACCCGCTGCTTGGCCCGCTGGCCGACAACGGCGGCCAGACCGCGACACAGGCGCTGCTGGCCGGCAGCCCGGCCATCGACGCCGGTAACCCGGCCGGCTGTGCCAACCCGTTTGGCCTGCAATTGGTCTTCGATCAGCGGGGGTACCAACGCGCGGTGGACGGCGACGCCAACCCCGGCGCCCACTGCGACATCGGCGCGTTTGAGTACCTGAGCACAGTCCTCAACCTGCCAATGCGCTACTTCCTGCCCTTCCTCGGCGGGTCGTAACCGCCGGCGGCTACGACCCGGTGCCGCTGTAGCGGTCCAGCCCGAACAGCCACACCCGGTAGCTGATCACCGCCAGCCCCAACGCGATGACCGGGCCGGCCTCACCCCTGCTCGGCTAAGAACGCCAGCACCACTTCATTGAACTTGTCGGTCTGGTCGAGCGGCGAGGCGTGGCCGGAGTCGGGCAGGAGGGCGAAGCTGGCGCCGGGGATGCTGCGGTGCAGCGCCTGACCGGCGGCGAGCGGCACGGTCTGGTCGCGGTCGCCGGCGACGACCAGCGTGGGGCAGCGCACCCCGGCCAACTGCCGGCGCAGATCAAATCCGGCAATGGCGCGCATCGCCGCCAGATACGGCCCCTTGGGGTTGCGACTCAGGCGCTCCACCGCCACGTCGTAATACTCGCGCTGCTCCGGCTTGGGGAACAGCCCGCGCGCGATGAAGGTCGCCAGCACCGGCATGGGCGCGAACGTGAACAGCCACACGCGCCGCGCCAGACGCCCCAACCCGCGCACCCCCACCGGCTGCAGTCGCGCAAAGGTGTTCACCAGCACCAGCGCCCGCACGCGCGCCGGGTGGCGCACCGCCAGGGCCTGCGCCACGCAGCCGCCCAGCGACAAGCCCAGCACATACGCCGGCGGCGACTCCACGTGCGCCAGCAGCGCGGCCACATCGTCCGCCATCTGCGCGATGGTGAACC
>JBBRZY010000567.1:0-3915 GCA_038252885.1 Anaerolineales bacterium
GGGCGAGCCGTTCTTTGTTGTGAACATGCCGCTGCAATGGCAGTGCTATGCGGCGGCCCGGCAGGATGGCACACGCGTGCTGTTAGACGGCAACTTGGGCGACACGGTCGTCTCGTTGGGCGAGCTGCGGCTGGCCGAGCTGGTGGGGGCCGGGCGCTGGCGCACCGCCGTGCGGGAGGCCAACCTGCTGGCCGCCGGCTGGCCCAACCCGGGCCGGGGGGCGCGGCAACTGCTGTGGCACCAGGGCTTGAAGCCCTGGCTGCCGCCGGCGGTGCTGCGCGGCCTAAGTTGGCTGCGGGGCAGCCGGCCGCAGGGCGCGGGCGATGCGCGGCCAGCGTGGGCGCAGGCGAGTCCTGTGCTGCCAGCGTTTGCCGCTCGCATAGATCACGCGCCGCGTCTGCAAGCGCTCCAGGCCGGGCGGGGGCAGGCATACCGCTCGGTGCGACAACACAGCCTAGGGGGGATTGGGCGCGACCGGCATGTGCTGGGGCCATTCAATCTGATGGCGGCGCGGGTTGGGATGGAGCACCGCCACCCCTTCTTCGACAAGCGCATGGTGGAATTTTGCCTGGGGCTGCCGGCGGAGCAGCGGCTGCACGACGGTTGGACGCGCGCGATTGAACGCGACGCCATGACGGGCATTCTGCCGGAGGCGATTGCGCGGCGGCGCTACAAGGCCAGCGGCGTGCCGGCCGCCAGCCGCGCGCTGCTCAGCCGTGACCTGCCGGCGCTGGGCCGTTTAATAGACGGGCTGGAGGATACGCCCGCCGCCGCGTGGGTTGACCCAACAGTCGTGCAGCGCGACTTCGCCAGTCTGCAAACAGCGGCGGCCCGCGGTGACTACGAGAACAGCGGCCACCGGCTGCCCATGACGCGGCTGTGGCGCGTGATGGTGCTACTGCTGTGGCTGCGGCAAGGCGACCAGCCGAGCGCATGAGCGGCCTGGCCGGGGTGTTCAATCGCGATGGGCGGCCGGCCGAGCGCACCGACCTGGAGCGCATGAGCACGGCGTTGGCGCACCGGGGCGCCGACGGCGCGGGCACGTGGCAGGCCGGGCCGGTGGGGTTGGCGCACCGGCTGCTGTGGACCACGCCCGAGTCGCTGGCCGAGCACCAGCCGCTGACGCAGGGCGCGTTAGCAATCACCGCCGATGCGCGGCTGGACAACCGCGCCGAGCTATGCGCCGCAATGGGGCTGGCCGATAGCGGCCAACCAGACGCCGCGCTGATCCTGGCGGCCTACGCGCATTGGGGAGCGGGCTGCGCCGAACGACTGCTGGGCGACTTCGCGTTTGCGCTGTGGGACGGACGCACGCAGACCTTGTATTGCGCGCGTGACCACGTCGGTGCGCGGCCCTTCTATTACACAGCCACGCCGCGGATGTTCGCGTGCGCGTCAGAGATCAAGGGGCTGTTCGCGCTGCCGGAAGTGCCACGGCGGCTCAACGAACGGCGGTTGGCCGCGTACTTGTGGCCGGCCTTCGACGACCGCGCCGCCACGTTCTATGAGGGCGTGCTGCGGCTGCCGCCCGGCCACTGCCTGAGCGTCACGGCCGACGGCGTGCGGCAGTGGGCATATTGGACGCTGACGCCCGGCCCCGAACTACGCCTAAGCTCGGATGACGAGTACGTGGCCGCCTTCCGTGAGCAGTTCGCGGAGGCGGTGCGCTGCCGGCTGCGGAGCGCCTTCCCGGTGGGCGTGATGCTCAGCGGCGGGCTGGACTCGAGCGCGGTGACGGCTCAGGCGGTGGCGCTGCGGCGCGCGGCAGGAGGCAACTCCGGCCCGCTGCACACCATTTCGGCCACGTTCGCTTCGTTGCCGAAGTGCGATGAGCGGCCCCACATTGCGGCGGTCGTGGCGGCGGGCGGCAGCGAGGTGCAGACGCACTTTGTGGCCGGTGACGAGGCCGGCCCACTGGGCAATTTAGAGGCCGTGCTGGCGCAGCAGGACGAGGCTTTTTATTCGCCCAACCTGTTCCTCGACGCGGCTCTGCGGCGCACTGCCCAGGCGGCGGGCGTGCGGGTGCTGCTCGATGGTGTGGACGGTGACAGCACCGTGTCGCATGGGCTGGGGGCCATCGCTGAGTTGGTGGGGCGCGGGCGCTGGCCGAGCGCGTGGGCGGCGGCGCAGGCGGCGGCGCGCCACTTTGGGGCCAACCCACGCCGCATGTTGTGGGTGATGGGCGTGCGCCCGTTTGTGCCGGGGCCTGCGCTGGAGGCCTGGCGCTGGCTGCGGCGCGGCGGCCGAGCGGCCCCGCAGCAGCGCTTGCTGCGGGCAGACTTTGCCCAGCACATTGGCTGGGAAGCGCCGGCCGCCCCGAACCACGGGCCGCGCACCGAGCGCGCCGAGCACTGGCAGCGCCTGAGCCAGCCGGTACACACCAACTATCTTGAGGTCGAAAGCCGCGTATCGGCGGCGGTGGGCATCGAGCCGCGCAGCCCGTTCTTCGACCGGCGCTTGATGGAGTTCTGCTTATCGCTGCCGGCGGCGCAGAAGATCGGCGGCGGGTGGACGCGGCTAATTTTGCGGCGCGCCATGGAAGGGCTGCTGCCGCCCAGCATCCAGTGGCGGGCGGACAAGGCCAACCTGACGGCCAACTTCACGCGCGGGCTGGCGCGCTACGACGGCGCGCGGCTGGCCAACCTGCTGGCCGCGCCCGAGCCGCTGGCCGCGTATGTTGATTTGGCCGTCTTGCGTACTGCCTACGAGCGCTTTCAGGCGACCGGCGGCGAGAGCGACGGGCTGATGCTGTGGAAGGCGGCCACGCTGGCCGAATGGCTGCGGCGCGCGTTCGGCGCGGGCTAGGCGGCCAGCGATGCTATAATCGCGCCGATCCACCCATAGCCACTTTGGCGCACCAACCGGCGTCAGAACTGAGTCAGCCCGTGCTGCCCCCTGCCCAACTCAATACCCTGCATAGTTTGATGGACCGCATCATCCCGCCCGACGACTACCCGGGCGCATGGGCGGCCGGCGTGGCCGACTACCTGGCGCGCCAGTTTGCCGGCGACCTGAGCGCGTATGTGGACGTTTACAAAGCCGGACTGGAAGCGCTGGAGGCTGAGGCGCTGGCCCGCACGCAGACAAGCTTTACCGACCTGCCCGCCGAGGCGCAAGACGCGCTGCTGCGACAGATCGAGGCTGGGCAGGTGGTGCTCGCCTGGCCGCTCGACCCAGCGCAGTTCTTTGAGGACGTGGTGCAGCATGTGAGCGAGGGCTACTATGCCGACCCCGGCAACGGCGGCAACCGCGACGAAGTGGCCTGGCAGATGATCGGTTTTGTGGCGGGCGCGGCGGGGAGCGAGCCAGCATGACCCGCTATGACGCGATTGTCATCGGCGCGGGCGCGGGCGGCGGCGTGGCGGCAGGGGTGTTGGCCGAGGCCGGTAAGCGGGTGCTGCTGCTAGAGCGCGGGCCGCACATGGCGCTGGAGACACCGCCCTACGATCACCTGCGCAACCAGCGCTTCGCCCGCTACGGGCATAACGCCGGCCCGGCGGTGGAAGGCAACCCGCGCGTGGCGGTGGACCTGGACGGGCAGGAGCACATCGTGCGGCCGTTCGAGGGCGGCTACCAGAACAACGCGGCCGTGGTCGGCGGCGGCACGCGGGTTTACGGCGGCATGGCCTGGCGCTTCTTGCCGCAGGATTTTCGGATGGCCAGCACCTATGGCGTGCCGGCCGGGAGTTCGCTGGCCGACTGGCCGATTAGCTATGACGACCTGGCCCCCGATTACGAGCGGGCGGTGTGGGAGGTGGGCGTGGCCGGCGACGACACGGGCGCGGCCCGCCAGTGGCCGCGCCGCAAGGGCTACCCGCTGCCGCCGCTGCCGATCAGCCCGACGGGCGCGAAGCTACGGGCGGGCGCGCAGCAATTGGGCTGGGACGCCTTTGGCATCTCGGCACTGCTGAACAC
>JBBRZY010000568.1:0-3904 GCA_038252885.1 Anaerolineales bacterium
GCGGCGATGTTGAACTCGCGGTGCAGGCGCGCTAATAGCGGCTTGAGCAGGCTGCGCTTCTCCTTGAGCGAGTTGCAGCCGGGCAAGTAAAGACGCAGACGACAGGCGGCGATGACCATGGCCTAAATTCTATCACTGGACTCCGAAGCGTTTGACCCACTTCCGGGTTAAACATGATGAATTACTGTTAGAGTGCTGTTAGGAAGGATATAATCTAGGTATGTCTAAGAATCTGACGGGTATATTGGTAGTGGGGTTTTTGATCATCGCGGCCCTAACCGGCTGGGGGCTGGTGAGTGCGGTGCAGGGCGTGGCGAACGCCCCGGCTACGGCCTCCAGCGGCTTGGCGACGCAGGTGAGCGCGATCATGCACCCGACGGCCAAGGTCTACCCCGACCCGGTGTCGGTGGTGCTGCAAGTCAAGGCGCTGTCGCGGCTGGAGAGCGCGCAATACACGATCGAGAAGGTCATCACGGCCGAGACCGGGCAGGGCGCGCTGGCCGGCCTGTTCGGCGACCGGCTGCTGTTCGTCGGCCACGGCGAAGTGATTGCCGGGGTGGACCTCAGCCGCGTGCAGCCGAGCGACATCACCATCACGGCCGATGGTGCGCTGACCTTCATCATCCCCGCGCCCGAGATCTTTGTGACGGCGCTGGACAACGACAAGAGCTACGTCTACGACCGCCAGACGGGGTTGTTCACCAAGGGCGACGCCACGCTCGAGACCCAGGCGCGCCAGGTCGCAACGGTGGAGATCGAGCGCACCGCTCGCGAAGACGGCATCCTCAATCGCGCCGCCACCAACGCCGCCGCGTTTATGGAGAGCCTGTTCATCTCGCTCGGCTTCACCAACGTCGTCATCGTGCAGGCCACGCCGCTGCCGCCCCTGACTCCCTAACATCCGCTGACACAAACAAAACCGCGGGCCGGTCATTACAACTGACCGGCCCACGCTTTTGTTTTACCGGCTAACCAATGCGATAGTTCCAGGTATCGGTGGCGTACTTCTCGGCGTACAGCTTGTCGGCCAGTGTGGCCTCGGCCTCGGTCAGTGCGCCGGGCGTGAGGGTGAGGTTGAGCGCGGCCGCGAACCCGGCCGCCATCGCGGTGGCGGCCTCGTCCCAGCCGATTTCGCGGCCGAGCACCGCCCCCAGCGTGGTCGCGCGCTGCGCCACGCGCACTCCGGCCGACTGGCGCGCCGCCTCGCTCTCGAACACCAGCACCTGCACGATGCGGGCGATGTCGCCCGTTAACGGCAGCGTGCCGTGCTGCAGCACCACGCCTTGCTTGCGCACCTGCGCGCTGCCCAGCAGCTTGTGCGGCCGGTCGCCCAGCCCCACCGTGATCTCATAATTCGACGGCACCTCAAAGCACACCGGCCCTTTGGCCGCGCCGGTCTCGCCCGTGGCGTAAGCTTTGTCGGCTCGCACCGTCAGGCCCAGGCGCTCCAACCCCTGCCGCAGCCCGCCGCTCAGCCGCTGATAACTCTCGACCACGCCGCCTATCACGCGCGGCTCATCCATCGGCGCGATTACCGCGTAGGTCAACTCGTCCGCGTGCAGGATGGCGCGCCCGCCCGTTGGCCGCCGCACCAGGTCTACGCCCAGCGCGTGCAGTCGGTCACGGTCGGCGTCGGCGCCGCTCTGCGCGTAGCCCAGCGAAAGACAAGGCGGCGTCCAGCCAAAGAAGCGCAGGGTGGGTGGGGCGCTGCCCTCGGCGTTGGCGAGCAGGATGGCCTCATCTATCGCCATGTTGCGCGGCCCGTTGGTGAAGGGCGTGTGCAGCAGCCGCCACGCGGCGGTCGGATATTCAGTGGACATAGTTTGACACCTATAGCCGCGCCAGCCGCGTGACCATCACGGGTTGGGTGAGCACGATGCGCGCCGGGCGCGTGGCCGCCTGCAAGCCGAGCACAGCCGCCTCCAGCATCTCGTCACTTGCCAGGCCGAACTCCTCGTTCTCGTCCAGATGGTCGCTCAAGTCGTCCAGCGTCTCAAAGAAGAAGCGGAAGTCGAAGGCGCGTGCGCCTGAAAACTGATAGCCCTGCGCTGGCGCGGCCTCAATCGTGGCCGTGGCGGCGGCAAAGTTGGGTTGCATATCACCGGCGGCCAGGTCGCCCAGCGGTTGCCGGTCGTAGTGCTCGGGGTCCACACTGGCCGCGCGTTGGCCGGGCCGCAAGGTCCACAGCTCCAGCCACATTGGCTCGGCGCTCGGGTGAATGTCGAGCAGCGCGCCGCCCGCCCGCAGCACGCGGTGAGCCTCGGCCAGCGCCGCCGCCATGTCGTCCGGCGGAATGCAGCACAGCGACCAGGTGAAGCAGGCCACGTCGCACGCCTCGGCGGGCAGCGCCAGGCGGCGGCCGTCGCCGGCGAACAACTGCACCGTGGCCGCGTCCATGTGCGGGCGGGCGCGCGCCGCCGCCCGCAGTTCTTCCAGGTCGGGCTCCACGGCCAGCCATAGGGCCGCCTCGGTGCTTAGGTCCCAGGCCAGCCGTCCGTCGCCGGTGCCAACTTCAAGCACGCGCTGGCCGCTGAAAGTCTGCAGCGCCCGCAGCGCGGCCAGTTCGAGTTCACCCGGATCAATGAGCGCCATAGCGGGGCATTATAAAAGAGAAAGGCCGAGAAAAAGAAAGCGAGGCTGCGCCAAGAAAAGACGGCAGCGGCGCTCAATTAGAGTCGGGCGAGCAAAGGCGCAGGGACCGGGAGCTTGTCGCCCCCAGAAGTGTCGTGGCAACGGGCAATGGGCAAAGGATGCTGCCAGCGGCCAATTGGCGCCAAGCGCAGCCCCGGCGCTCAACCAAAAGACACCGCCCGGAACATTGTTCCGGGCGGTGTCTGCGTTTAGGCCGACGTCCCTAACGCTGCTGAGGGGCCAGGCCGTCCGGCACCGTCAGGCTTAGCGGATAACTGGTCACACCGCTCGGGCTGCTGGTCTCGCCGCTGGCCGGGGTACACCCGGCGTCGCACCTGCGCAACAGCAGATCATCCACATACGCACCCTCGGCCGTCACGTCCGCGCTATTGGCGTTGAAGACCACCGCGATCCACACCTTGCTCTGGCCGGCCAAGTTTCCGAGCGTCGGCACGTTGGTCAGGTCGAACATCATCGGCGTCGGGTTGAACTCGCCCCCGGTCGAGCCGCTCAGGCAGGTGCCGGAGAAGTTGAGGCCGTTGATCGAGGCCATCTGGCAGACGCCATCGCCGGCGAGCGCGTTCAACCAATAGGCCATCTGCAACTGTGCCTCCGTCGCGTCGGTCAAACTGAACGGCCCATAGATCATCCACGCGTAAGCCGCATTGATATAGTTGGCTCCGCAGGCCAACTCAGACCCGAGGGCCCCCGCGCCCATGGCCCAGGCGCTATTGCTGCCCGTGGCCGCGCGGCAGTTGCGCTGGCCCCAGTAGTACTCGTCATAGCCGGGGTCGGTGCGAGTCCAGCCGGCGGTCGGCCACGTGTCCTCAAAGCCCTCGCTCACGATGGTCTGCCAGCCCGAGTTCCGCAGCCCGATTGGCAAGTATACCTGCACCAGGTCCACGGGCGTCGTGCGCGAGCAAGTGTCGAAGCGCCCATCGTCCACTGCCCAGCCCTGATCGAGGCCGGGGCACAGTGGCGCGTCGAGGTTGAAGTTGGGCAGCGGCTGCAAATTCATCGCGGTGGTGCGGACGGCATCGGCGACATCCTGGCAGTTGCCGGCCCAGGTGCCGAACTGGCCGATGAGGGTGGCGCAGGCTGACGGCGGCGCGTTGTAAGGGACGCCAGACTGGCCGAGGAATCGGCGCGCCGCCGTCTCCGCGCGGGCGGCGGCGCTGGTCTGGGCCGACAGCCCCGCCAGGAGGAGCAGGGCGAACAGCAGGCTGACACTCAGCAGCGACTGGAAACGCGATGTGCGTGGTATGGCTTGACC
>JBBRZY010000569.1:0-3903 GCA_038252885.1 Anaerolineales bacterium
CCGTGTCGGCGCGGCCGTGCGTTTCGACGTAGGCGACCACCACATCCACGCCTTCCGCGCGGCGCTGGTGGGCGGCCTCCAGCATGGCAAAGGTCTTGCCGACGCCGGCGGCATAGCCCAGGAAGATGCGGAGCTTGCCGCGCGCATGCTGGCGCTCGTGCGCCTGCACCTGGGCCAGCAGTTTGTCGGGGTTGGGTCGCGTGTCGGTGTTCATGTGGTCGGGCATGGCCGGCTGCGATCTATTCTAGCGCATTCACCGCCGCGGCCGCGTCGAGCGCCAGGTTGAGCCGGAGCACATTGACGCGCGGCTCACCCAGCAGCCCGCCCTGCCGCCCTTCCATCTGCGCCTGCACCAGCGCACGCACCTGCGCCTCGTCCAGGCCGCGGGCGCGGGCCACGCGCGCCACCTGGTAGAGCGCCGCCGCCAGGCTGATGTGCGGGTCGAGACCGCTGGCCGAGGCTGTAACCAGGTCGACGGGCACCGGGGCCTGGTTGCCAGGGTCGGCGGCGCGCAGGGCGGCCACGCGCGCTTCCACAGCCGCGAGCAGCACGGGATTTTTCGGCCCCAGGTTCGAGCCCCCGCCCGGCCGCGCGCCATAGTTGGTGGCCGATGGCCGGCCCCAGAAGTAGGCTGGGTCGTCGAACGGCTGGCCGATGAGGGCGGAGCCGACCACGGTGCCCTCGGCCTCGATGAGGCTGCCGTGGGCCTGGTGGGGAAAGATGACCGCCGCCAGGCCAGTGACGGCCAGCGGATAAATGAGGCCGGTGAGAAGTGTGAGCAGCGCCAGCAAGCTAGCGGCGGGACGAAGAAGCGCAAACATGAGCAGACCTCAGTTCTTTTGAATGACCGATGTGTAGAGCCCGTAGTACGAGCCGGCCGCGTCTGAATCGGCGGCGGGCGGGCGCCCGGCGAGCCGCGGCACGGCTGCGATGCCGGCTGCCGGAGGGGTCGGGCGACCCAGGGGCGGGGTGGGCGGGAGCCGGCGCAGGGCCGCCAGGTAGTCGGCCTGGGTGCACCAGTGGACCAACCCAAAACCGACGACCACGATGCCAACTTCTAGCAAGCGATGGACGCTCGCCGTTAGCGCCCACCCCTGTTGGAGTACGAGCGCGCCCACCATGGCGCCCACCACCCCGAGCAGCAACACTGTCAGCCAACGCGATGGACGAACCATGCGGCCCGCCTCCTAGGCCAAGCCCAGCGCCGCCAGCAGCAGGTCGATGAGCTTGATGCCGATGAACGGCGTGATGAGCCCGCCCAGGCCATAGACGAGCAGGTTATCGCGCAGCAACTGGGCCGCGCCGACGGGGCGATAGGGCACACCGCGCAGAGCCAGCGGGATGAGCGCCACGATGATGAGGGCGTTGAAGATCACGGCCGACAGAATGGCGCTCTCGGGCGTGGCGAGGCGCATGAAGTTGAGCGCGCCCAACGCCGGGTAGGTGGCCGCGAACGCCGCCGGGATGATGGCGAAGTACTTGGCGACATCGTTCGCCAGGCTGAAGGTGGTCAGCGCGCCGCGGGTCATGAGCAACTGCTTGCCGATCTCCACGATCTCAATCAGCTTGGTCGGGTTGCTGTCGAGGTCGACCATGTTGGCGGCCTCGCGGGCGGGCTGCGTGCCGGTGTTCATGGCCACGGCCACATCGGCCTGGGCCAGGGCGGGCGCGTCGTTGGTGCCGTCGCCGGTCATGGCGACCAGCCGCCCGCCTGCCTGATACTCGCGGATGAGTTTGAGCTTGGCCTCGGGCGTGGCCTGGGCCAAGAAGTCATCGACCCCGGCCTCGGCGGCGATGGCCGCGGCCGTGAGCGGGTTGTCGCCGGTGATCATCACCGTCTTAATGCCCATCTGGCGTAGTTGGGCGAAGCGCTCACGCAGGCCGCCCTTGACCACATCTTTGAGGTGGACCACGCCCAACGGTTCGCTGTTGCGGGCCACCACCAGGGGCGTGCCGCCGCTGCGGGCCACGCGATCGACCGCCGCGGTCAGGTCGGCCGGCTGGGCACGCCCCTGGTCCTGGGCCAGCGCCGCCATAGCATCGGCCGCGCCCTTGCGCAAGCTGACGCCGTCGAGATCGACCCCGCTCATGCGGGTTTGCGCGGTGAAGGGCACCCAGTGCGCGGCGGCCAACGCCGCCTCGCCGGCCAGCCGGCCGCGCAGGCCATATTGATCTTTGGCCAGCACCACAATCGAACGCCCCTCCGGGGTCTCATCGGCCAGCGAGGCGAGCTGCGCCGCCTCGGCCAGCCGTTCGGCCGCCACACCGCCGACAGGGAGAAACTCGGCCGCCTGACGATTGCCCAGGGTGATGGTGCCGGTCTTGTCGAGCAGCAGCACATCGACATTACCCGCCGCTTCGACCGCCCGCCCCGACAGCGCGATCACGTTGCGACGGATGAGGCGATCCATGCCGGCAATGCCAATGGCCGACAACAGGCCGCCGATGGTGGTGGGGATGAGGCAGACCAGCAGCGCCACCAGCACGGTGATAGTAATAGGCGCGCCCTGCCCGGCCGCCTGCACGCTGTAGAGCGAGAAGGGCAGCAGGGTGGCGCACACCGTCAGGAAGATGATGGTGAAGCCCGCCAACAGGATATTCAGAGCGATCTCATTGGGCGTCTTCTGTCGGCGCGCACCTTCGACCAGGCTGATCATGCGGTCCAAGAAGCCGTGGCCGGGGTCGGCGCTCACCTGCACCACCAGCCAGTCGGAGAGCATGCGCGTGCCGCCGGTGACGGCGCTGCGGTCACCGCCGGCTTCGCGCACCACCGGGGCGCTTTCGCCCGTGACGGCGCTTTCGTCGACCGCCGCGATGCCTTCCACAATCTCGCCGTCGGCCGCGATGATGTCGCCGGCTTCCACCACGAAGCGGTCGCCCTTATGCAACGTGGTAGATGGGGTTTGCTCCCAGGCCGCGCCATAGCGCGCGCCCGCCGGCAGCCGCTTGGCCGGGGTGGCCTGGCGCGTCTGCCGCAAGGCCTCGGCCTGGGCCTTGCCGCGGCCCTCGGCTAACGCCTCGGAGAAGTTAGCGAACAACAGCGTAAACCATAGCCACAGCGCCACGGCCCCAATAAAGGGGGCTGGCGCCTCGCCATGCCCGGCCAGGGCTTGCAGCCACAAGGCCGTCGTGAGCACGCTGCCCACCTCCACCACGAGCATGACCGGGTTGCGCACCATGCGGCGCGGGTCGAGCTTCAGCAGCGCATCGCGCCCGGCGCGGCGATAGAGGGCCAGCCGCTGCGCGCGCGCGGAGGGTCGTCGTTCGGTTAACATCGACTTACCGTACCCTTTCGAGTTGTTCTACGATCGGGCCGAGGGCCAGCGCCGGCAGATAGCTAAGCGCCCCGACCACTACGATGATGCCAATGAGCCACACCCCGAACAACGGCGAGTGGGTGGGCAGCGTGCCGGCCCCGGCGGGGGCCTTGTGCTTGCGGGCCAAGGCCCCGACCAGGGCCAACACCGGCACCACCAGCCAGTAGCGCGCGATGAGCATCGACAGGCCCAGCGCCACGTTGTAGAAGAAGTTGTTGCTGCGCAACCCGGCGAACGCGCTGCCGTTGTTATTGCCGGCCGACGAGAAGGCATAGAGCACCTCGGTGAAGCCGTGCGCGCCGGGGTTCAAGAGGGCCGCGCGCCCGCTGGGGGCCAGCACCGCCGCCGCCGTGCCGAGCAACACCACCAGCACCGGGATGAGGATGATGAGCGAGGCCATCTTCATCTCATAGGCTTCGATCTTCTTGCCCAGGTATTCCGGGGTGCGCCCGATCATGAGCCCGGCAATGAACACCGCCAGGATGGCGAAGATCAACATGCCGTACAAGCCACTGCCGACGCCGCCGAACACCACCTCACCGAGCTGGATCATCACCATCGGCACCATGCCGCCCAGCGGGGTGAA
>JBBRZY010000570.1:0-3881 GCA_038252885.1 Anaerolineales bacterium
ACCCCGCCAACGACGTCTACGATTGGGCCAAGTGGGACCTGCTGGTGCTCTCGGCCCAGAACCACAACGTCACGCTGCTGGCCACCATCGGCAACGGCGTGCCGGCCTGGGCCAACGGCACCAACCCCGTCTGCACCAGTTGCTGGCGCGAGAAGCCGCTCGACCTGTGGGCCAATCCGATCGAGACCACCGCCTGGTACAAGTATGTGCACGCCTTCGTCGAGCGCTATGACGGCGATGGCTTCCAAGACATGCCCGGCCTGCAAAAGCCGCTGAAGTATTACGAAATGTATAACGAGCCTGACCTGCGCCAGGGCTGGACGCACCTGCCCGAGCCGGCCGCGCATCAGTTCAATGGCAACGTGAACGACTACGTGCGCCTGAGCGCCGTGGGCTACCAGGCGCTGAAAGATGCCGACCCCAGCGCCCTGGTAGTCGGCCCAGCCACCGCCCAGACCGCCGGCAACCCCGACACCGTCATCAACGGCCAGTTGTGGTTTATGTGGGACTGGCCCGAGTGGATGGCGGCCGGCGGGCTGAACTACGTCGACATCGTCAGCTTCACGCGCTACCCCGACACGCCCAACTGGGACGCCGAGAACTACGTCGACTTCTTCTTGTACTTCGCCGACAACAACCGCGGCGGCAAGCCGGTGTGGCTCACCGAAACCGGCTGGAGCGGCAGCTCAACCGACCCCAGCCAGACCAAGGCCAGTAACTTCGCGCGCTTCACCTTCCAGGCCTGGAACCACACCTTTGTGCAGCGCTTCTTCTGGTACAGCTACCACGAGCCGTCGTTCCCCGATGTGACCAACTCGGCCGCCAAGGCGCTGATCTCCACCACGCAGGGGCCGCACGCCCCCGGCTGCGAGCCCGACCCCTACTTCCACCCCACCTACCGCGCGGTCGAGGTGCTGGTGGATGTGTTCAGCGCGTTCACCGCCGACGACCACCCGGCGGTGATCTCACCCAACGAGAACGTGCGCGTCTACCGCTTCGACAAAGACGGCCAGACGGTCTGGGCGGCCTGGAACAAGGCCACCAGCGGCACGCAGAACATCAACCTCGACACCAACGGCCGCACAGTGCGCATGATCAGCCTGTTCGGCGACGACCTGGGCACGTTCAACGGCGGCAACCTGGTGCTCGGCCCGTGGCCCATCTACCTGACCACCGACCTGACCTGGAACCAGAACATCGGCCGCATCACCGGCCGCGTGCGCACCAACTCGCAGACCTTTGGCAACGGCGTGCCCGGCCTGACCGTGCATGCCGCCGGCCCCGTGACCGCCGACGCCCTGACCGACGCCGACGGCAACTATGTGTTCAGCGGCCTGCCGGAGGGCAGCTACACAGTGACCGTCACCGGCCAGAGCACCACCCCCGCCAACCGCCCCGTGACCGTTGACCGCGAAACCCCCTGGGGCCGGACGTCGTTTACCATCAACGGCGCGGGCTCGCTGACCTGCGATTTCTGATTTGTGCTTTGGGAGGGATGGCCGGGCGAGCCAGCGCCCAGCCATCCCTCTAGCCCCGCGCCGCCCGCCTCGCCCCTTCTCATTCTCGGTCTTTGCGCTTGGCCTTTCGCTAACGCGTAACAATCGGCAGGTTGACCTTCGTAATCACATTCAGCCGCGCCGACGCGCTGGACACAAACGCCGCATGGCTGCCACCCACCGGCTCAAAGTCCAACCCGGCCGTGCCGGTCAGTGCCGGGTGCGCGGTGTTGAACGAGTAAGTGTCGGCCACGCTGCCGTTGTGGTTCAGCCCAATCGTGGCCGACGCGCCGAAGTCGTGGCCAGCGTCGCCGAAGCCAGTGTCTTGGTAGCACATCGACACCGTGCCGTCGATGCCCTGCCCCGGCGCGGCCAGCAGCAGCGCAAACGTGCCGGCGTTGGTCGGGCCGGGGAAAAGCGACCGCTGCCAGTACTCGATCACATAGTAGTTATACGTCGCCTGCGGGTCGAGCGCCGCCGCCTCCCCGCCGGCCAACTCGGCGGCCAGGAAGGTCTTCAGCCCCACGTACACCTCGCCCGTCGCACTGTCCAGGTCGTCCCAAAACAGCGCCAGCCCATGCGGCAGGCCCGCCGTCGGCAGCGCGCTGTTGCTGAAGCTCACCCCGCCATTTGGCTCGTCTAGCAGCACCGCGCCGTTGTTGCTGACGCGCAGCCGGTTGCTAAAGCGGTCGTACAGCTGAAAGTAGAACGGCATCGTCACGTTCACCATCGCATCATCGCCCAGGTGCAGCGCCTGCCCGCTGCCGCTCAGGTCGGGGAAGGTCGGGCAGGTGCCCAGCGAAACCGTGTAGCTGGTGATCGGCTGAGTGACGCTCCAGACCGCCAGGTTGAGCACCGAGCTGGTCGCCACGATGGTGCGCGTCAGCGTGGTGCTGCTGCCCTGTGGCAAGCCTAAATACGTGTCATTCAAGAGGCCGTCGGTCAGCGTGTCGTGCAGGTTGTGCGTGTTCAGCAGAGAGCCGCTGTCGTTGTACAGCCGGTAGCACAGGGTCACGAGCGTGCCGGCCGGCACCGTGATGGCCGTGGTGGTGGCGCATACATTCGGGCTCAGGCCGACCGTCTCGGTCACGATCAGCCCCGTAAAGACGGCCGGGCCGGCGTCAGCGTCGGCGCTGGCCGGATCGAGTTGCAGTTCACCCATGGTCGGGCCCTCCGGCGGCGGGACCTCGCGCGCCTGGGCCGCGCGCCCACTCAGCAGCAGCCAACTGGCCAGCCCAAAAGCCAGCGCCAACGCGTACGGATGCTTACGCATAACACCTCCCCAGGGTTTACCTGTGCCCCGACCGATCAAGCCGCGTCCTTCGGCAGCGTCGAGGCGACCGACAACTCGTATCCGTCTGGGGTGCTCTTGAGATCGAAGTCCACAATATACCGGCGCTCGGCGGCGAACAATAGGCCTTTGCGGGCAACCAATTCACCCAGCAGCGCCCGCATCTCCGCCCGCGCGGCCTCGTCCACCGCCAGCCGCTCCGGGCTTACCATCTCATCCAGCAAAGCGGGATGGCGGTCCGCCGGGAACAGCGCCAGGTTCCACGCCGCAATAGCGATGCGCAGCAAGTTGCGGTAGCTCACCTCATCAGCCGCCAAATGCGAATAGGGGGCCAGGAAGTCACCCAGCCTGTCGGAAAGCTTGTCGTCGTGATCGTAGTGCTCCGCGTCGTCTTGGTCGTGGTCATTCGGTGCGAGGGTCATGCAGAGAATTATAGCCCTGGTGGGGGCAGTTGGCCGCCGGCCGCCAGCAGCGCTCGGGGCCGCGCTAGTGCTCACTAGCTTGCGTCTAATGCGCGCGCGGCTGGTGCGGGGCCGCCTCGCCCAGCGCAGCCGTAAAAGGCAGCCGCTGACTGCCCGCCCCGCGTCTCCCGCCGACCTCCGCCCTCTAACCTCGGGAGTATTTCAGTTTGGGGGCAAAAACCTCCGGCCCGTCGGGGTCAGCGCTAGGCGCTGGGTCAGGCTCATCCGCGCCCGCGTCCGCGCGCCGCGCCGCCGGGGTGTTTGACGGACCGGCGCGCCTATCCCTGCCGCCAGCGGGTTTACACGCTCATTCGGGCTGCTGCCGTTTTGGGCCAGCCATAAATTTTTACCTGGGGTCGGTGGGCTTGCCCACCGACCCCTGGTAAAAATTTCCTTCGGTCAGATACGACCTTTCACCACCTCCCCTTGCGGTGAGAACCTATCTCGACGTTGCCGCCACCGAGCCTTTTACAAAATTGGCCCCCCGACTGAAATGCTCCCGGTTCCTTCGGCGCTGTCTTGCGCCGCGCCCCTCGCCCCGCTACAATCCGCTGCTATGCCAACTGTGCGCTTCGCCGCTGTGCAATTTGCCGCCGTGCCGTTCGCGTTGGCGGCCAATCTGGCTACCGTCGA
>JBBRZY010000571.1:0-3869 GCA_038252885.1 Anaerolineales bacterium
GACCGGCGGCACGCCGGCCACCGCCGGTTCCGTGCTGCGTTATCGCTATGCTCGCCCGTTGCCCAACTATGTCGAAGAGCTCACGCCCGCCCGCCGCGCCGTGCCCTTCCGGCTGGCCGTGGTCGGCGCGGCCGGCGAGGCCCTAGTCTTGGAAGACACCGTCGCCGCCTGGACCGATAGCCTGTACGTCGGCGACACGGGCGGCGTGGAGGGCCGCGTGTGGAACGGCAACAGCGGCCAGGGCGTCAGCGGCTTGCTGGTCGCCGTCGGCGGGCAAGTGGTCGTCACCGGCCAAGACGGCGGCTTCATCGTCTACGGCCTGCCGGTCGGCCAACAGCGGGCCGCCGCGCTCGCGCCCGATGGCAGCCTGCGCCCCACCCAGCAGGTCGTCGGCGTAGTCGCCAACCGGGCCAGCCCGATAGACCTGATCAGCGCCGACCCGAACGCCGTGCACATCACCTTCCTGGTGCGCCCACCGGCCGGGGCCGACGCCGGCGCTGTGCTGCGCATGGTCGGCGACGTCTGGCAGTTGGGCGACAACTTCGTCGCAGGCCCCAACGGCTCCACCATCTCGGCCGCCCGCGTGCCGGTGATGACCCCCCTGGCCGACGGCTCCTGGACCATCCGCGTGCAGCTCTACGCCGGCATGCTGTTGCATTACAAGTACACCCTGGGTGACGGCGTGTGGAACGGCGAACTCACCAGCGTCGGCCAGCCGCGTCTGCGCGAATACGTCGTGCCGCTCACCGACGCCCTGGTCGATGACACCATCACCTCTTGGAAGAAGAGCGGCAGCACCAGCGTCACCTTCGAGGCCGTGGCGCCGGCCGACACGCCCGGCAGCGAGGCGGTCAGCCTGCAATTTCGCCCCGGCAGCGCCTGGCATAGCCCGCTGCCCATGTGGCGCACCGGCCCCACCGGCTGGCGCTTCGTGCTCTACAACCCCACCGATTTCAGCGGCAGCGTCTATTACCGCTACTGCCGCGCCGCCGCCTGCGGCACCGCCGACGCCTCCGACACGGCCGGCTCCGGCGCCACCGGGCACTTCTTCACGCCCGCCCTCTTCGGCCAGAGCCTGCGCGACAACATCAACAGTTGGCAATGGCTCGGGCCGGTCTCCGGCGGCTCGGGCGCGCTGCCCAGCATCAACGCCCACCCGAACTTCGCCGCCGGGTTCGATCTGGCCGATGGCTGGCAGCCCGACACCCTGCCGCTCTTGGCCCAGACCTTTGACGCCATGCGGGCCGACGGCGCGGGCTGGGTCACCTTCACCCGGCGCGCCGCCGCCCGGCCCGGCCCCACCGCCGCCGTCCCCAGCTTCGGCGACGACCCAGCCCTCGCGCCCCTGCCCGTAGCCTGGACCGAGATCACCACCATCGCCCACGCCGTCGGCCTGCGCGTTAGCCTGCACCCGGTCACCTGCCACTACACCCCCTACGGCGTGTGCGATTACTGGGCCGGCGCGCCCTTCGACACCGCCTATTGGAACGATTGGTTCGAGGTCTACGAGCGCTACCTGCTCTCGCAGGCGGCCCTGGCCCAACAGTCGCACACCGATCTGCTCATCATCGGCGACTTCAAACTGCGGCCGTCGTTCCCTGGTGAGCCAGAAGCGCCGCCCGACGCCGAGGCGCGCTGGCGCGGCCTGATCACCAAAGTCCGCACCGTTTACCCTGGGCCGCTGGGGTTTGAGCTGCTGCTGGGCGATGCCATCTGGCCCAGCCCCCCGCCCTTCCTCGATTCGGTGGACCTGATCCGGCTGTGGTGGTGGAGCCCGCTCGCCAACAGCGCCAGCGTGCCTGCGTCCGACATGATCGTGGCGGCCTCGGTGCTGCTCGACAGCCAGGTGCAACCGCTCCAGGCCCGCTTCAACCGGCCGGTGATCCTCAGCGCCGCCTACCTGTCCGCCGACGGCGCGGGCACCCAATGCCTGCGCCGCACCGACGGCAACTGCTACGCCTTCGAGGACTTCGAGCCGGGCGTGCCCGACAGCAGCCCCTATGGCCTCGACCTACAAGAGCAAGCCGACGCCTACAGCGCCCTGCTCACCGCCATCAACGACCGGCCCTGGGTCGGCGGGCTATTCAGCTACGGCTACAACCCCATGACCCCCCTGCGCGACAAGTCCATCTCGGTGCGCGGCAAGCCGGCCGAAGTGTTGCTCTCCGCCTGGTGGCCCAAGTTGCAGGGCCGCTAGTTCATGATCCGACAACCCGCCCCCACCCACCGAACGCGCGACTGTCACAATGCCGCGCTAAAACTCCTTAGACCCCATAGACCCTTCCGCACACCTACTCTGAAATTACACTAGCCTCGTGCCAACCGCCGCCCATGTCTTCCGATAGCCCCGCGCCCATCCGCGTCATCATCATCGACAGCGAGCCCGCCCTGCGCCGCCGCACCAGCGCCCCGCTGGCCGCCGACGCCGACCGCGAACTGGTGGGCGTGGCTCGCTCCGAAGCAGAGGGCTACCGCCTGGCGCAGGCCGTCGAGCCTGCTGTCATCCTCGTGGCCGCGCCCTACGGCGGCGACGCCAGCCTCGACCTCATCCGCCGCCTGGTGGCCGCTCTACCCCTGGTCTACATCATCGTCCTCTCGCGCACCAGCGACGCCCCATACCTCCAGGCCGCCCTGCGAGCCGGAGCCAAAGCCTTCCTCTCCCACCCCGCCCCCGCCGAAGCCCTCATCGCCGCCGTCAAAGCCAGCCCCCGCCCGCCCCAAGCCTAGCCTCGTGCCAACCGCCGCCCAGCGGTAACCAACCCATGCGTCCTCCCCGCCCCCAATTCGCGCGAAGCGATTCGTGGCCAATGCCATTCCCCCACCTTGCCTACAGGATATGTCTCCGTCAGCCGCCCCCGAGTCCCTTGAGTCCCCATATTTCCTAACCCAAGCCTCTCCCCACTTCCCGCCACCATAATTGAAAAAGCCTTGATTTTCCCTATGCCGTCGTGTATCATGACCCCGCCATGAAGATCGCCGTATCCATCTTGTCTGCCGACTTCACTCGGCTGGGCGACCAGATCGCGCAGTGCGAGGCCGGCGGCGCGGATTGGATCCATATTGACGTGATGGACGGGCAATTCGTCCCCAACATCACCATCGGCCCCGTCATCGTCGCTGCCGCCCGGCGCGCCACCGCCCTGCCGCTCGACGTGCACCTGATGATCGCCGCGCCCGAGCGCTATTTGGCCGCCTTCGCCGAAGCCGGCGCCGACCGCCTCACCGTGCACCAGGAAGTTTGCCCCCACTTGTACCAAACCGTGCTGCAAATCAAGGCCCTGGGCAAGCGGGCCGGCGTGGCGCTTAACCCCGGCACGCCCGCGGCAACGTTGACCGAGGTGCTGTCCGAGCTGGATATGGTGTTGGCGATGACGGTGGAACCCGGTTTCTCCGGGCAGAAGTTCATGCCGCACGTGCTGCGCAAAGTGCGGCAGTTGCGCGACCTGGCGCACGCGACGGGCGCGCGCTACGACATTCAGGTGGATGGCGGGCTAGACCCCACCACCGCGCCGTTGGCAGCCGAAGCCGGCGCCACGGTGATTGTGGCCGCTACAGCAATTTTTAAGACCGAGTTGGGTGTGGCAGAAGCGGTGAAGCGCTTGCGGGGCAGTCTGACGCCGGCAGCCGTTGGTCAGGGGTGAGCGGGTTATGACTAACCCGCTCACCCCCGCTCAACCCTTACTTGCGGATCTTGCTCAGCGCCTTGATGCACTTGGCGCACAGCGTCTTCTGGGTCGACTTCTTGGTCTGCGGATTGTAGACCTGCGCCTTCTGCAAGTTCGGGCGGAACAAGCGCGGGGTGCGGTTCTTGGCGTAGGACACGTTGCGCCCCACTACCGGAACCTTGTCGCAATGAGCACATTTAGCCA
>JBBRZY010000572.1:0-3854 GCA_038252885.1 Anaerolineales bacterium
CGCGCCTGACCAACTCCGCCGACTACGACGGTCAACCGGCCTGGTCGCCGTCCGGCGCGCAATTGGCGTTTGCGTCACGCCGTACGGGGGGCTATCGCATCTACGTCATGTCGGCCACCGGTGGGGCCGCCCTCATCCTCTCGGGCCAGGCCTACAGCGAGCACCCTACCTGGTCTCCCGATGGAAACACCATTGCCTATGATGCCGATGGCACCGGCGATGGCTGGCAGGAAATATGGCTGATGCAAGCCGATGGTAGCAATCAGCATTCCTATTTAGACTACGGATCACAGTCTGACACACTGGTGAGCGGCTGGTCGCCCGATGGGCGCTACATTACGTTCACTGAAGTGGACTACATTTTCTACCAGGGCAGTTGGTATTGGGCCTCGGCTTACGCGCATGCCTACAACACCGTCTCGGGAGCGACGGCTGAGCTGAGCAGCGCCTCGGTCGACTGGGCGCCCCATTGGCAAACGCTGGACACCACCGCCCCCGCCTCGCACCTGGCCGCGCTGCCCGCCACTTCACCCAGCCCGGTTTCAGTCAGTTGGTCAGCCACTGATCAGGGTGGGTCCGGTCCTCACACCTACGATGTTGACGTGCGCGACGGCGCCGGCCCCTGGACCCCCTGGCAGACGCAGGTAACCACCACCGCCGCTCAGTATCCTGGCCTCGGCGGACACAGCTACGCTTTTCGCGTGCGCGCCCGCGACTGGGCCTATAACGCCGAACCAATGCCAAATGCGGCGGGGGCGGCCACCACGGTCGAGGCCTTGCCGCCCACCTCGGCTGTGCTGGCGTTGCCCGCCTTCGCCCGAGGCCCGCTGACTGTGGCCTGGGCCGGCGTTGACCCCGGCGGCTCCGGCATAGGCCACTTTGACGTGCAGTATCGCTCCGGCGCGGCTGGCGTCTGGGTCAATTGGTGGCCCGGCACGACCACCACCGATGCAACCTTTGGGGGCGTTCCCGGCCTCACTTATTACTTCCGCGCCCGCGCCCAAGACCGTGCTGCCAACCAGGAAGACTGGCCCGGCGGCGACGGCGACACCTACACCTCCTACTATTCCTGGCAGACCGCCGGCACTCTGCAAGACGCCGCCGGCCGGCCAATCGCCTTGGCCGGGTCGGCCGTCACCCCCAATCTGGTCGGCAGCTTGCCCAGTGACTCGAGTGGCCGCTATGCCCTCTACGGCGTTGGGGCAATCCCCGCCTACACTGCCGGCTGGTCAAAGCCTGGCTACGGTAGTCTGCCCTCAACGGTCCTGAGCACCACCCAAGACAATCTCTGGAATCTCGTTCTGCCGCCGGCCAACAATGCCGTGCAGAATTGGGGCTTTGAAACGGCGGGCTTGTCCGGCTGGTCGCTCACCGGGCCGGCGACTGCCACCACCCACCCCCACACGGGTGCGCAGGCCGCCCGGCTGGGCAGCAACCAAGCGTTTGCCTTTGGCGACCTGGAAGTCGTTGGCAGCGCCCTGGCTGGGTTTGGCAACGGGGGCGATCCCGGCTTTCCCAGTATCGCCGTGGATAGTCACGGCACCGTCCATGCCGTCTGGAGCGGCAGCACAAATGGCGGGCAGGTCTTCTACTCCAGCCGGCCACTGGGCGGAGGCTGGGCGAGCACCATCATTCTGTCACCGGCCTCCTTCGGCGACCAGCCCAGCATCGCAATCGATGGACAGGACACCGTGCACGTTGTGTGGCGGGGCGAAGGGCTAATCTACGCCTCGAAGTCGGCCGGCGGCGCCTGGTCGGCTGCGACACCGATTTCGTCCGGTGGCGCTTACTATCGGCCGCATCTGGTGGCCAGCGCGGCCGGCAACCTCTACTTAGCGTGGCTGGAATATCACAGCCCTTACGTCGGTGAGAGTGCCATCAATTTCATCTACAAACCGGCTGGCGGCGCCTGGTCGAGCGGCGAACAAGCCTTTTGGCATAGTGGCCTGCAGGCCAGTGATCCCCATCTGACGTTGGGGCCTGACGGCACGGTCTATTTGACGTGTCTGTGCGTCAGTGGCTACGTGCTGCGGTCGCCCACGGGCGGCTGGTCAGATGTAGTAACCTTGGGCGGTGGTCAGGCGTATTCGGTCGGCCTGACCGTAGACGCGACCGGCACCCTGCATGCCATCTGGGCCAGCGGGGTCGCCGACCACGCGCTGATGTATGCCAACCGGCCGCCCAATGGGGTCTGGTCGCCGCCGCGCGTGGCAGTCCCCGGCACGCCGGGCAGCGACGTCTACGAGACAGCGGTGGCCTCGGCCAATGGGCAGGTCTGGGCCGCCTATGTGTGGCGCCCCAACGACTCGTCTACCTGGCGGGTCTATTCCGTCGCCACCCAGCCCGGCGGCGGCTGGTCCATGCCCGCCTTAATGGATACGGCCAATTTCGGCACCAGTCCCCGTCTGGTGATCGAGCCGGGCGGCGCGCCACACTTGGTCATGGCGGTCGGCGGCACTGGCATTGGCTATCGTGGACCTGTGCTGGCAGACGCCCCCGAGACGGCCGCCTTCAGCCAGACCGTCACGATTCCGCTGAGCGAAGGCACGCCCACCCTGTCGTTTTTGTATGAACTCAGCAACGGCTATGCGCCGGCCGGTGCGGGCTTGTGGGCTTCGCTCAACGACACGCCCATCCTCTCGATCACCGTTGGAACCGGTGGCTGGCAACATGCCACCGCCGATCTGTCAGCCTGGGCGGGCCAGACTGTCTCGCTGACCATCGCGACGCGCCAGATCGCCGGGCGGCCGCCGGTGTTTGCCTTGGTCGATGAGGTGAGCATCGGCTCGGCCTACCCCGATGTATGGGTGCAGGCCTCCGACGGAGCCGGCGTCCCCGGCCAGGTGGTGGACTACGTCATTACCTACGGCAACCAGGGCGCCGCGCCGGCCGCTGGGGTCACACTGTCATTCACCCTGCCGGCCCAAGTTGACTTCCTCTCGTCCCAGCCGCCCGCCGGGCCAGGCCCCACGCTCAATTGGGACATTGGCCTGCTGCCCGCCCACAGCGGCCCATACACGCTTACGGTAATCGGGCAAATCAAACCAACCGTCATCACCAATACCAACTGGCCCCACAGCCTGGCCGCGCTCAGCACGTCCCTGGAGCTCGAGTTGGATAACAACACGCTGTTGCTCACAACTCACGTGCTGCCTTACCAGTTGCGCTTGCCGCTCGTGCGCCGCTGACCTCCAGCCGCGCGACCGCCTATCCGAATCAAAAACGCGCCCCCGGCCCAGGTGACGGCCGGGGGCGCGTTTCGACTCTTACCCGTTGAGCGCTGCTAAACCTCCAGCGCCAACTGACCGGCGAGGCGCTTCCAGACGTCGCGGGCGCGTCGCCCTTTCACTTCGGCCGCCACCGACGTCCCCGCCGTCGACGGCCGGAGCGAGAGCGTCAGCCGGGCAGGCATCGCCCACAGCAGCCAGGCCGCCGCCATCAGCGCCGCCGGCAGGCCGACAAGCACTGTAGCCGGACCAAAATAGCCGTCCAGGTAATAAGCGGGATTGGTCAGCGTGGTCGCAGCAATCACCGTCTGTGGGATGAGCAGGACCAGCCCGACCAGCCAGTACACCGCCACCGGTACCCGTTTGAGGCGCACACTGAGCTGTTGGTTCGGAATTTGACGCTCGGCCGGATAGCCCTGCACTTCGAAGAAGCGTTCGAGCCGGCCATACAGATCCGGCGCGGATTGCTCGGCGACAGTGATTTGTGGCATGGGGCCTCCCGGTTGTTAAGTCTCGCCGTCGGCTTAATGCGCTCAATCACCAAAGCCTAACCTGAGCGAAGCCCTGTGTCAACATTGTGCCGCCGAGCGCAAGGCTCATTGGGCGGCAGGCTCCCGACTCAACGCC
>JBBRZY010000573.1:0-3854 GCA_038252885.1 Anaerolineales bacterium
CATCGTGACCGCCTGCGCCTCTGGCACACAAGCAGTCGGCGAGGCGCTAGAGCTGATCCGGCGCGGCGCGGCCGACATTGTGATCACGGGCGGGGTCGAAGCGACGATCAAGGACTTCGCCATTGGCGGGTTTTCGTCCATGCGGGCGCTGCCGCTGAGCTTCAACGACGCGCCTGAGAAGGCTTCGCGCCCGTTCACCAAGGACCGCGAAGGCTTCGTGTACTCCGAGGGCTGCGCGATCTTGGTCGTGGAAGAGCTAGAGCATGCCAAGCGGCGCGGCGCGCGGATTTACGCCGAAGTACTGGGCCAGGCTTCGTCCGCCGATGCCTACCACATGGCCGCGCCCGACCCAACCGCCGTGGGTGCGGTGCGCGCCATGAAGTGGGCCCTGCGCGACGCCGGTGTGGGCATCGACGAAATCGACTACATCAACGCGCACGGCACCTCCACCCCGGCCAATGACGCCGGCGAGACGCTGGCGATCAAGAAACTATTTGGCGAGCGGGCTTACTCAATCCCCATTAGCTCAACCAAATCGATGATCGGCCACCCCATGGGGGCGGCGGGCGCGCTGGAAGCGATTGTGTGTGCGCTGACCATCCACAACAGCATGATCCACCCGACGATCAACTACGACAACCCAGACCCGGAGCTGGACCTGGACTACGTGCCGAACGTGGCGCGGGCGACCACGGTGCGCACCACGCTCTCCAACTCATTTGGCCTGGGCGGGCAGAACGCCTGCCTGGTCATGCGCAAGTACGAAGGCTAAAACCAGAATGCGGATCGTTTCAAACCCCAAGCTAATCAAGCGCAACACCGCCATCGGCAAGTACAGTCTCATCGCCGGCACCGTGCTGCTGGTGGGCGCCCTGATCATCAACCTGCTATCGTTTACGCGCCCAGAGCTGATCTATTACGTGCTGGTGGCGTTCTTTGTCGGCTTTACGTTGACGACGCTGGGCACGGTATTCAACAACCGCTGGGGGCGCAAGGCCGAAGAAAAGATTGCCGAGGCGCTCAAAGGGCTGGATGACCGCTACACGCTCTACAACTACCGGCTGGGCGCGTCACACGTGCTGGCCGGCCCGATGGGCATTGTGGTGCTGCATGTGAAGTACCAGAACGGCCCAGTGCTGTACGACGGCAAGAAGTGGCACAACCCCGGCGCACGCCGGGCCATCTTCGGCCTGTTCAACCCCGACCCGCTGGGCAACCCGATCATCGAGGCGGCGGGCGAGGTCGAGGCGCTGAACAAGCATCTGTCGAAACATGCGGCCGAGGTAAAGATGCCGCCGCAAGCAGCCGTGGTGTTCTTGAGCAGCCACGCCGAAGTGCAAGCCAAGGGCGCGCCGCTGCCCGTGCTGCACTACAAACAGTTGAAGGATTACCTCCGCAAGTTGCCGAAAGACCCTAGCGCCAACACCCAGAACCTGACGCAGTTGGAGGCGGCTGCGGCCTGACCGCCGCCAGCACCCCCCGACCCACCGGGCGGTCGGGGCGACGTCCCCGTTGATGACACTGCCTGCACTTTGGCGGGCCTGGTTAAAGCCACCCACACACCACAATGGAACTCGCTGAATACGACCGGATCGCTCAGTTAGAAGAGCGGCATTGGTGGTATCGCGGGATGCGTGACATCGCCGGCGGCTGGCTGCAGCGCTGGGTGTGGCCAGGCGTCGCGCCGACGGGCCGCCGGCCGCAGGTACTCGACGCCGGCTGCGGCCCAGGCGGCGGCCTGCGCTGGTTGGCTCCGCATGGGCGCGTGACCGGTATTGACTTTCATCCGCTGGCATTGCGTTACGCGGTGCGCACCGGCCATCCGCTGGCGCGGGCCAGCGTGCTGGCGCTGCCGTTCGCGGCCGGCGTATTTGACGCCGTGACCTGCTTCGATGTGCTCTATCACGCCGCCGTAACGGACGACGGGCAGGCGCTGCGTGAGTTGGGGCGGGTGCTGCGTCCGGGCGGCTGGCTGCTGGTGCGCGTGCCGGCCTACGACTGGCTGCGGGGCGCGCACGACCGGCAGGTGCACACGCGCGAACGCTACACCGCCGGCGGGCTGGGTCACAAACTGGCGGCCGCCGGGCTGGCGATGAGGCGGCTGAGCTACGCCGGACTGTCGCTGCTGCCGCCCGCGTTGTTGCGGCGCTGGCTTCAAGGCCAGGGCGAGACCCAGTCAGACGTGACCCTGCCCCACCCGGCCCTCAACCGGCTGCTGCACGGGCTGCTGCGGGCCGAAGGCTGGTGGCTGCGACGCGCAACGCTGCCGGCTGGGCTGAGCGTGCTGGCGTTGGCGCAACAGGCAGACCTCACCCCATGATTCCTGTCTTGTCCCCCCACGCCGCTTATATAAACCATCGCGTCGAGTACGACACCGCCTATCGGCGCGTGATGGACTCGGGCCGGTACATCTTAGGCGACGAGGTCCGTGCCTTCGAGGCCGAGTTTGCGGCGCAGTTCAACCTGGGCGAGGCAATCGGGGTCGCGTCTGGCACCGAGGCGTTGTGGCTGGCGCTGTGGGCGGTGGGCGTCGGCGCGGGGCACGAAGTGATTGTGCCAGCGCTGACGGCCAGCGCGACGGTCGCGGCGATCATTGAGCGCGGTGCGCGGCCGGTCTTTGCCGACGTGGCCGAGCACGATCTCAACATAGATCCGGGCCAAGTGATGCGGCTGGTGACGCCGCAGACGCGGGCGGTGGTGGCCGTCCACCTATACGGCCATCCGGCCGACCTGACGGCGTTGAGCGTCATCTGCTCGGCGCACGGGCTGAAGTTGGTCGAGGACTGCGCGCAGGGCCACGGCGCGCAGCATGCCGGGCGCTGGGTGGGCGGCTTTGGCGACGCGGCGGCCTGGAGCTTCTATCCCACCAAGAACCTGGGCGCGTTCGGCGACGGCGGCCTGGTGACGACGCAGGAACGGGCTGTAGCGGAACGAGTGCGGGCGCTGCGCGAGTACGGCTGGCGCGCGCGCCACGACAGCGCCGAGCACGGCTGGAACTCCCGGCTGGACGAGCTGCAAGCGGCGTTCCTACGGGTGCGGCTGGCGCACTTAGTAGCTGACAACGCGCGGCGGCGGGCGATTGCGGTGCGATACCGGGCAGCCCTACCGGAGGCCCTCCTTGGACCAGTAGCGCACGCGGGCGACGTCAGCGCGGAGCACTTGTTCGTCGTCCGGCACGCGCGGCGCGAGGCGCTGCGGGCGCACTGCCGGCAGGCGGGCGTCGAGACCGCGATCCATTATCCAGTGCCGGTGCACCTGCAAGCGGCCTATCGAGGCTTCGGCGGTGGCCCGGGCAGTTTGCCCATCACCGAGCGCGCGGCGGCGGAGGTGGTGAGCCTGCCGATGTACGCAGAGCTAAGCGACGACGAGGTGGCGCGAGTGGTGGAGGCGGTGAGGGATTTCTGATTGTTGCTGGCTGATTTGTGATTGGTGTTTGCTGGGCGGCAGGGCAATTGGTGGCGGCCAGCGCGGCGCGCGGCTGAGGCCCTTGCAGATAAATAAAACGCGGGGCCGGTCAATAAATGTGACCAGCCCCGCGTTTGTGTTAGCCGCTCATTACTGAGGCGCTAGGGCGCCGACTGCGCGCAGCGGAAGCCAATATCCACATCCGAGCCGCCGGGGTTGCGCGGGAAGCGGCGGGTAGTCAGATAAACATTGCCGTCGGTATTGCCGAACGAGCCGCCCCGCATCACCTTCTGGTTGCCGCTGGCCGGGCCGGTCGGGTTGTTGGTCGGCGAGGTGGCGTAGAAGTCGAACTGATACCAGTCGCTCACCCACTCCACCACGTTACCAGCCATGTCATAAGCGTTGAACGGGCTGACGCCGCCGGGGAAGCTGCCGGCCGGCTGGGTGTC
>JBBRZY010000574.1:0-3847 GCA_038252885.1 Anaerolineales bacterium
CGGGGTGGATGGGCGCGTGGTGGCCGACGCGGGCTTCTTGCGCGTGCGGGCGCTGGCCGGCACGGCGGGGGCCGTCATCGGCAACCTCTCGCCCAACACCACCGTGCAGATCATCGGCCGCAGCACCCTGAGCGACTGGCTAGAGATCATCGGCCCCGACAACCTGCGCGGCTGGGTGCTGGCCCCGTTCGTGGAGGTGTATATCAACTTGCTGGCCGTGCCGGTCACGGCCGGCGCGGTGCTCGACGCCACCGCCACGCAGGTGATCCCCGACGAGGCCAAGGTGGCCGACAACGGCAACAACCTGCGGCTGCGCGCCTTCCCTGGCACGGCCGGCCCCATCATCGGCAACCTGCCAGCCGGCATGGTGCTCGACCTGGTCGGCCGCACCAGCGACAGCGTCTGGCTGCAAATCCTCACTAGCGACAACCGCCCCGGCTGGGTGATGACGCGCTATGTCGACATCTACATTGATATCAACAAGCTGCCGGTGACGGCCGAGCCGGTCGACGCCACGGGCACCCAGCCGGCCGTGGCCCCGGCCGCCGGCCAACCCGGCGACACGCCCGTCGTCATTGCCTTTGTGCCTACGGCCACGCCTACCAGCCCGCCGACGCGCACACCTATCTCAACGAATACACCGCTCCCGACCAACACTGCGCCGCCCCCGCCCAGCGCCACCAACCCGCCGCCGCCCCCGCCGCCGCCCGGCGCCATCATCACCGGCATCAGCCAGCACGCGCGCGACATTTATCTGGCCGGGCAGACCCTTGGCAACCACCCCAACGTCTTCGCCAAGATCGGCGACAGCATCACCGTCTCGCCGCAGTTCCTGGCCCCGATTGGGGCCGGTCAATACAACCTGCGCGACTACGCCAGCCTGGCCGACGCTGTCAACTTTTTCGCGGCCGGCTGGGCGCGCACCGGCAACCCATTTGTCAACAACTCGCTGGCGGCCAAGGGCGGCTGGTCGTCGTTCTCGCTGGTGGCCGGCAGCACGTCTGACAAGACTTACTGCCACACCAACGAGTCGCCGGTGCAGTGCGAAATCCGCCTGACGCGGCCGGCGATTGCGCTGATCTTGATCGGCACCAACGACCTCACGACCACCTCCACCGACGCCTACCAGGCCAACCTGCGGCGGATCGTGGCGGACTGCCTGGCGCAGGGCGTGATCCCGGTGTTGAGCACGCTGCCGCCGTTCCTGCGCGCCGGGTACGAGGGGCGCGTGGCTGAGCTAAACGGCGTCATCGTTAGCGTGGCGCAGGAGAACGACATCCCGGTGTGGAATTTCTGGGCGGCGCTGCAAGGCCTGCCCAACCAGGGCCTGGGCAGCGACGGCGTGCACCCGGCCTGGGCGCCGAACGCCACCGACTTCACCCTGGCCAACCTGCAATACGGCAGCACCATGCGCAACCTAACGGCGCTGCAAGTGCTGGACGCGCTGTGGCGCGGGGTGATGTACTAGGGCACAGAAGGGCAGAGAAAAAAGAAAGAGAAGGAGAAAGAGAAAAAGGAAAAGGTAAGGCCGGCGGGGCTGGTGACGGCAAACGATGTATGGTTCGGGTCGATTCGTCTAAAAAAAGTGGGCTGTTTCTTCGCCAACGCCCTTGCCGACCTCTGACCTCCGACTTCTGGCCTCCAGTTTATAATGGCGCTATGCGCTTCGTTCGGCTGGTACTCCCCATACTCGTGATGGCCTTGGTCAGTTGCAGCGGTTCCACCCCCACCCTCATACCGCCCACCGCGCCGCCGGCGACGGTGACGCCGGTGCCGAGCCAGGCCCCGCCGACCGCGACGTTTGTGCCGCCCAGCGCGACCGCCAGCAGCGGGCCGAGCGCCACGGTTGAGCCAACGGATGGCCCGACGCCGACGGCTGGGCCAACCGCCACCGCCACGCCCGACCCGGCCATCGCCGTGATCTACAATTACCTGGCGGCGCGCGCGGCGGCCGACGTGGCCGGCGTGCAGGCGCTGGCGTGCCAGACCTTCGACGCGCAGGCCGTCACCGAGGCCATCTCGTTTCGCTCGATGAACGCCACCCTGCACGACGACCTGGTGTGCGGTGTCAGCGGCACGGACGGCGCTTACACCCTGGTGGCCTGCACCGGCACCATGACCACCACCTATGGCAAAGAGTCGCGCGAGTGGGACCTCTCCAATTCGATTTATCAAGTGACGCTCGAAGACGGCGTGCTGACCATGTGCGGCTACCATGACTAAAGGAGCTCGGCTTGTGAGTAACCTCTTTGTGCGCCGCGCGCTGGCAGCGCTGGTTCTGTTCGGAATGTTGGCCGTGCCGCTCAGCGCCGCGGCGGCCACGGGCGTCAGCTTCACGCTCCAGCGCACCAGCGCCTTCGCGCGCGTGTCGACCGACATGGGCAGCGTGCGCGCCGCTTCGCTGTTTGAGGGCCAAACCTACGCCGTCACCGGCCGCACGGCCGACAACCTGTGGGTGCGGCTCGACATTGCCGGCCTGCGCACCGAAGCCTGGATGCAGGCGGCCTTCGGCCAAATCAGCGGCAACCTGAGCAGCGTGCCCGTCACCGTGCCGTCCGTCGTCAACCCGGCCGCGCTGGGCGGGACGCCCGCGCCCACGGCTGCGCCCGGCACAACGCCCATCACTCCTACAACCGCCGTCGCCACGCCGTTGCCGGCCGGCGCGTACTTCCCGACCGGCCTGCCCGTCATCCCGACCATCAGCCAGACCGCGCGCGACATTTACCAGCGCGGGCTGGCGCTGGGCAACAACCCCAACGCTTTCTCCAAGATCGGCGACTGCCAATCGGTCACGCCCTACTTCCTGGCCGCCTTCGACTACGGCAACTACGCCCTCGGCCCATACGCCGCGCTGCAAGCGACCATTGACCACTTCTCTGGCTCCTGGGCGCGCGAGAGCATCGCCACCAATCGCGGCTTCAACGTCGCCACGGTCTTCGTGCCGCTGTGGGCCGACCCCGAGCGCTGCCTGCGCAACGAGTCGCCGCTGGCCTGCGAGCTGCGGCTCAACCACCCCAGCTTCGTCATCATCACCATGGAGACCTGGTGGGGCGGCGACCCGGCCGGCTACGAGAGTTATATGCGCCGCATCCTCGACTACGCCATCGCGCGCGGCACCGTGCCGATCCTGGGCACCAAGGCCGACAACATCGAGGGCAACGGCAGCATCAACGCCGTGATCGTCAAGCTGGCGGCGGAATACGACCTCCCGCTGTGGAACTTTTGGGCGGCGGTGCAGCCACTGCCTAATCATGGCCTGCTCAACGACGGCTTCCACCTGACCTGGGAGCGCAACTACTACGACCAACCCGCCACCCTGCAACTGGCCTGGCCGATCCGCAACCTGACCGCCGCTCAGGCCATCGAGGCCGTGTGGCGCGGGGTGACGGCGCCCTAGGCACGCCCTTGCGCTACAATGCGCCGCATCACCACCCCCACTTAAGGACCTTTCAGCATGTCAATGAACACCGTACCCGAACTCTCGCCCTCGCCCCGCGTGCTGCTCGGCCCCGGCCCCAGCGCCGTGCACCCGCGCGTGCTGCGCGCCATGAGCACCCCGCTGCTGGGCTACATGGACCCTGAGTTCCTCCAACTGATGGATGACACCGTGGGCCTGCTGCGCCACACCTTTCAAACCGCCAACACGCTCACGCTGCCCGTCTCGGGCACCGGCATGGCCGGCATGGAGACCACGCTGGTCAATCTGTTGGAGCCGGGCGACAAGCTGCTGGTGTGCGCGGCCGGCTACTTCGGCAACCGGCAAGAAGAAGTGGCCAAGCGCCACGGCGTGGTGGTCACCCGGCTAGAGAAGCCCTGGGGCCAGGTCTACAGCGCGGCCGAAGTCGAG
>JBBRZY010000575.1:0-3844 GCA_038252885.1 Anaerolineales bacterium
CGTCATGCCAGCCGAGAGGCGTACTAGCTCGGCACGCGGCCAGTTCACATCGACCAGGCGGCGGGCGAACGCGCGGCTGTCAATCGCCATGGCCTCAGCGGCGACGTTCAGGTCAAAGTAGTGCTGGGCGATGAACTCGTCAATCAGGTCAAAGTCAGCTTCCGGCACGCCGTCGAGCTCGACAATGCGGCCGTGCGCGATGACGAGCGATGGCTTGGGATCGTTCGGGCTGTCGGTGGCGCAGAAACCGTTGGCCGGGTCGTCTACCGCGAAGCGGTCGTGACTCAGTTGGCGCTCGTCCCAGAGGTCGTAGCGCGCCCAGTGGGGTGTTTGCGGGTCGGGCATGGGGAAATCCCTTCACACTGCCAACATCCGGGCGTGCTTCCGGACGGCGGCCAAGAGGGGGAGTGGGCCGCACCTGCCGCGCATTATAGGCCGGAGGCGCGGAATTGCAATCGGCTATCGGACAATTAACAAGCAGGCGGTGTGTTCGGGCGGCAGTACCTAAGCCAGCTTTGCGCGGTGCGGCTGGCTACTCGATCCCTTTGAGGAACGCGTCGAACTCGCGGTCGGCGATGTTGAGCAGCCGCTGCGGTTCGGGGAACACGCCCTCCGTTACTTCGGCTTGCAGCGCCTTGAACGCTTCGATCCGCAGTTGCTGCACCTCCGCCAGTTTGGCGGCCAATTCACCGAAGACTTTGCTGTGGCGCGGCACGTGGCCGGTGTTGGTGCCCAAAACATCGGTGGCGAACAGGTACTGCGCCACGCCGCCCGCGCCGCTGCCCATCGAGAAGACCAGGATGTCAACGCGTTTGGCGATTTCGGCCGCCACGCGCTGCGGCACGATCTCCATCTCAACCGCAATCGCACCGGCCTGCTGGTAAGCCAGCGTGTCGCTGTAGACCTGAATGGCCTCGCCGGCAGTCTTGCCGATGGCGCGCGGGCCGCCCAGCCAGTTGGCGTAGTAGGGCACGAAGCCCACGTGGCCGACCACTGGAATCTTCTCGCGCGCCATGGCCCGCACGCAGTCCTTGCTCAAGTGCGTGTAGATCGCGTCCGCGCCGTCGTTCATGGCACGGAATCCGGCGCTGACCGCCTGATCGGGCGTGGCGATCTGCGGGTCGTTAATCCGATCGGTGGTGATCATGAAGGTGTTGGGTGCGGCGGCGCGCAGGGTCTTGAGGTGGGCCGTGATCGTCATCAGGATGTCAATCCCGGCTTCTTCGGCGGCCTTGGCCTCCAGCGGGTCGTCGGTGTAGATCTCGGTCAGTTGACGGCCGTCTTGCTTGGCCTGGCGCAAGTCGCGGATGGTGAGCTTTTTCTTCATGGGTAGCTGTCTGGGGATGGTTGACTAGCAGTCCGGCGTGTGCGGACTATACACCTTTTAGCGGGTGGGGCAACTCAGCGGCCGCCTTACAAACAATTTAGCCAAAGCCGCCGAAAATATTGTATAATGTCCGCCGCGCCCAGACTGACCGCAATGGTGCTGCCAACGGCGAGGTAGCTCAATGGCAGAGCAGGGGACTCATAAGCCCTTGGTTGATGGTTCAAATCCATTCCTCGCCACCTGAATGAAGCTGCCGATTACAGATGTGCTGGTTGCTTGCCTGCTCCGCCAAAGAGTTTCGGGTGAGCGATCAGGCCCGTGAGGCACCGGCAGCTTCCTGATAACCATGGGCCACTGCCGAAACGCAGTGGCCCATGGCTTTGTTACGGGGTTGTCAATCGGAGCGATGGGGGATGGCCCCATCGTTTTGGTCTGTGCTATAAGGTTGTAAATGTGCTGACCGTCACCTGCTGCTCCGCCAAGAGTTTCACAGGTATCGGCTCGGCCCGTGAGGGCCTTGGTTGCTCAACTAACTGGCGTCACTGCTTTGGTGCGGTGCCGCCAGTTTTGTTTTTGATGGCCTGGTAGGCGATGACATCGCTCTCCAGGATCGCGAGCTGCGCGCGTGGGCCATCGCCCAGCTTGCGCGAGTTCGGAAAATCGCCGCGCAAAAAATAGCGCGTGATGGTGCGACTATCTACGCCAAGCCGGGCCGCCGCCTCGGCGGTGTTCAAGCTGACACATGGATTTTTAGGCAAAGGGAGTACCCCGCTGTCTTTGGTAAGACATAGAATACAACGGCCGGCGGACGGTATCAAGCGGTTGATTGAAGATTGGGGGTGGGAATGTTCGACACGATCTTGCTGGCCTTGATGGGGTTAGCGCTATTCGCCATCCTGTCGCTCGGGACCATCAGCGCTTACCGGCTCATCAAACTTCGGCGTCAGCCTCCGCCGGCCAAGCCCAAGTCCGCAGCGCCAGCGCCTGACGACGACATTGAGCTGATCCGCTTCATGATGAAGTTGGACCCCAGCTTCAAACGCCAATTCCCCACTATGGCAGCCAAAGCGGAAGGGCTACCACCCCCTGGTGCAGGCTATGCCCCGCCAGCCCTTTCGAAAATTGCTGTGAGCACCGGGCCACCAGCCAGCAGTGCCCCCGCCATGATCCGCGAGCGGGCACAGCCTCAGCTCATCAGCGAGACCCCGATGCCAGTGCCGACAAGTAAATGGGGCAGACCCGCGCGTGATCGGCGGCAAGAATTCACCAATGCTAGAGTTTGCACCGCCAGTGCGCCAGCCGGCCGCGCTCGATGACGTTGATCCCGACCTGGTGGCCTTGGTCGAATTGTGGGATGACCTTAGCGCGCGCGATCGGCACGAGCTGCTCCAGCTCGCCCGGCTCAAGCTGGGCCTGCCAACGCACTAGGGCAGGGCGCTACTGCCAGCCTATAGGATCGCTGTTCGACTTGTGCTAGGCTCTGGTGGCAAGCGCGGTCGGGCCGACCGAGATGGTGCCCCCCCTCACCTAGACGGAAGCCCGACCGCGCAGCACAGGCTACAGGTTGAAGGCAATAGAAAAGGCCCGATGAGCGAAAGCCCACCGGGCCTTTTCTATTCCACCGCCACGGTGCAGGCGGCTGCTGACTGTCAGCCTTCCAACGTCTCGACCGCCCGCTTCAGATCGTGCGCGCTCGGCATGATGTAGCGCCGGGTGGTGTTCAGGGATGAGTGCCCCATGAGGGCGGCAATCTGGCTCTCGGGCACGCCCTTGTCGACCAGGCTCTTGCCCAGCCAGTGGCGCAACTGGTGGGGCGTGATCGCCACCCCCGCCCGCCGGCAGTAGTCTCTCAGCATGGATTGCACGCCCCAGGAGCGGAAGGTTGCGCCGCTCTTGTCGGTGAATAGCACCGCCCCATCCGTGGGCCGCAGGTCCAGCCAGGGGGCCAGCGCCCGCCGCGCGTCGAGGTTGAGGGGTACAGTCCGATACTTGTTCCCCTTGCCGTGGCGCACCGTCACCAAGCCTTTGCGCTCGCTCAGCTCCACGTCGCCCAACTCCAGCGCGCACAACTCCGCCAAGCGCAGCCCGCTGTGCGCGCATCGGGCTGGCCGGTTTCGCGCTCGACGAAGTGGCCGCTCAGCCCCTGGCTCTGATAGCCGGCCTGTGAGAAGAGCGACCAGCCCTGCTCGAACACGCCCCAGGCTGTGCCCTGGAGCAGCGACGACAGCTTGTCCGGGTCAGTCTCATACTGGTCGTAGTGGGTTTCGCCGTCATAGACGTGGACGCTGACCGAGTGTTCGGGCCACTGTGGGCCGATGATCCGCAGTGTGCGGTCGTCGGCTGACACCGCCTGCCAGCCCGGCGGATAGGGTAGGCCGTAACCCAGCTCCGCGTTGGCGTAGCGCGGCCAGGCGGCGTAATCGGCCGGCACTTGTAGCCCAGGGGCAAGATTGGCCGGCGGTTCCGGCTCGTAGATCTGCACCACCTGCTCGACGACGAAGATGCGCTCAGCCGATA